>CAYGYC010000323.1:0-5299 GCA_964353755.1 uncultured archaeon
AGCGATCATTAACGAATGCCCAATAATCACACATTTTTCTATAGATTTTGATGAGATTGATTTAGCTACAGGATTTTTAAGGCTAAATTAGAATTAAAAGATGGACCAGTTCTTTATTTTATTGAGTTTCTTGAAATTCAGAAAAGAATAGTTGACATTCTTAAATATAAATATCAATGGCAATCTGAAAATGGTAATTTGATATAATATAATTAGAAATATTTAAATTACATCATTTCAATTCTAATAATTATGGTCGAATTGAAAATATTTATTCCTGAGGAATTAAAAAGGAAAATGGAAAAATTTCAAATTGATTGGTCTCCTTTCATAAGAGAAGCACTCATGAGAGAAGTTGAAGAATTAACTGAACTAAAATCAATAATATCCAAAAGCGTGCTAACTGAGAAGGAAGCATTAATACTTGGGAGAAGGGTAAGTGAAACGCTTGGGCTTAAATTTAAAGAATTGGCGAAAAAATGAAAAGGAAGTTTTTACCTTAATTTTGCCCCGTTTTTACTAATTTTACTTTATAACCATTCATCAAAGGCATACCCGATAATTGGTCCAATGTGAAGGAATTTGTAAGGGTATTAATGTTTTCACCGGCCTGTTTATTGGCGAAAGATAATTGCGGATTTTTATGTCCCCAACCATGAGGGTAACAAAGGACGTTCGGCATAATGTCACCGGTGATTTGAAGGGGTAGTGTGATGGCACCCTGTTCATTTTCAAGGAGGACGCGTTCGTTAGCACTTAAATTCAGGCGCTCGGCATCGTGCGTATTTATTAACAATTTGGGTTCGTCGCTATTGCCCCATAATGATTTGATGTTGTGTAGCCAAGAATTGGAAGTTTTGAGCAGGCGTCGCCCTATGAGATAAAATTCGTTTTCGTGAAGTCGATATTTCGGATCATCTGCAAGTCGTTCTCTTAACTCATTTTTACATAAATCGATCTGCGTTTCAAGTGGTGTATTGGTTAAATTAATTTTCTTATTTTTGGTTTGGACAAACTCTTTAAGAACTCCATATTTATTTGAACCTAAAACGAGCGTTCTTCTTTTTTTCAATTGCTTTAAAGTTAGCGCCCCAGACGATAAATACGGAAATTTCTTGTTTAACACTTGTCCGACAAAGAGGAGAATCCGCATTATAATCTCCGGGTCGAATTTCTTGTGAATAAATTTGTAGAATTTCGGGATAAAATCTAATATGAAATTCCCAAAGGCTTGCAGCTTCAACAAATGGATCAAACTGAGTAGAATCTCCCACTCCGCTTTAGGTCCATGTATATCAGGCGTTACGGCAGCTTCAACGTATTCAATATGGGGGAAAAGCTGGTAGTTCAAATTAAAAATCGCGTGAAAATTCGAATTCTCTAAGGGTGTTTTTACCGGAAGGATGTAATTTGCCGCGTGTAATGCGGTTTCATTGATATAAAAATCAAGGACCACACACAATTCTAAGTGCTTTAGTGCCTTTTCAAATTCATGGGAATTAGGGGCACTTAAAAGTGGATTTCCACCCGAAATTATCAATGCATGAACAGGGTTTTTAGCTAGCATTTCGCGGGCTAAAGTCCCTAAGGGGAATGCACCCATGACGTCAGGATAATTTCCTATTCGACTGTGATGTTTATCATAAGATCCCAGCCCAATGAGTTTTCCGAGCTGGGCAATTTTAACAATATTTTTCCCGAAAATTTTGCCGCCGGGCCTGTCCAATTTGCCCGTGATAATGTTTAAAACCTCTATAGCCCAGGCATTTAATGTGCTGAAAGTCGCTAGGCACGTACCAATGCGGCCATACATTACGGCTCGTTTGGTTTGGACAAACTTATGGGTAAGACGGGATATTTTTTCCGCGGGAATGTGACAGATTTGTCCAGCGCGCTCCGGCGTAAATTCATTAATCAATTCCTTTAAGGTTTGAACATTGGTAGTATTTGCTTGTAAGAATGCTTTATCTTCTAGGTCCTCTGACAATATAATATTAATCATGGATAAAAGTAAAAAAATATCCGTATTAGGCACGATGGGGATATAATGTTCTTCATCATTCGCGAAAATTTTAGCGGTTTCATTCTTCCGGGGATCAATCACATAAATTTCGCCTCCCCGGGCTTTTATCCCTTTCAATTGCTTACTCACATTTGAACAAACTGCCAAACTCAAGTGAGTAATAACGGGATTCGAGCCGATCACAATAAAGAGATCGGTATTCGGTAAATCGGGAATTGGCATGATGATGGAACTCCCATAAAGAAAATGTTGCGCCACAAAGTTATTATTGTTATCAACGGACCCCGCATTATAGATGTTATAACTTCCTAATGCATCCATAAATCCTGATACAAACAGACTATGAGCATAATGCTGTAATGAATTCGTTCCCATATAATACGCAATAGCCTGAGGCGAATATTGATCACGAATGGCTTTTAATTTATTAGCAATCTCGGAGAGGGCTTCTTTCCACGAGACCCGTTTAAAGGCAGTCCCCATTCGTTTCAAGGGGTATAGGACCCGATCTTTATCGGTGGCTAGCTCACCCAGCGCCAGCCCTTTGGGACAGCAGTAGCCTTTACTAAGCGGATGATTCTTATCTGGTTTTATCGAAAGGATTTTATTTTCCTTAGCCTCAATTAATAATCCGCAAGCAGAATTACATATGGAACACGTAAACTTCTTGAAATTATGCGTTCCATCTTTATTTATTTTAATCACCGTTAATCTATTTCCGTTCAATCTTTATTTCCATTTGTTTGAAATTTGCTGGAATGCCTTTTAAAGTTGAAAGCATTCCTATGATGGTTCCTGCAATGAAATTCTGCACAAATTCCTTATTCTCTATTTTTTCCCCGTCGACTAGAAGGGTTACTATGTTTATACACACACATTTTGATCTGTTTTCATTTCCTTTTATAATTTCTTGTGCTAAATCTAAACAAGTTTCATAGCCACATTGCTTACAATCTTTATTTCCTAAAGTTTTCAAGATTTGTTGAACTTTTTTGTTTTCCAATCTATCATCACCTTCATTATTACACGATACAAACCACGAATCACACATTAGTACCAGAATTTCCTGGGAGTTCCTTTTTATTTCTTTTGGACTTTATCCAAATAATTAAAAAGAAAGTAAGGAACTCGCCGAGAATGATCGAAAGAAGTAAATTTAATGTAATAATAGTATCAAAAAATAGGTAAAGGGTTAAGGTGATTAAAAGGCATCCACTCAATAATCGAAGATAAGAGCGCGAATTTATACGAAATTGATTAATTCTTTCTGATTGGAACCCAACACGTATAGCCAATAATACGCCACAGATAGGAATCAGTAATCCTAACAAATAAACAGAAATGAGGAATCCTAGCAAGGGATCATTTAGAGAGATGAATAATACTTGTAAATAAGGCGCCCCGAAACAGGGAATTTTTATGAAAGCAAATATCAATCCAACTAGAAACGCATAAAGTCCGGACTTTTTCTCGATAAAATCCTTTAACTTCGATTTTATGGTAGTGCTCGTCCCAAAAATAACGCTTTTCTCACGTTTAAATTCAATAATCTGCCAAATTCCGAGAAATAACAGAATGCCTCCGAAAATATATTTTAGATAAGTAATAACGTTAAGTGCATTTATCACCAGTAGAAATAAGAGTGATACAACTAAATAGGCCACAATTATACCGGCGATTAATCCAATGGAAATCATTAAGTATTTACCACGCGATTCGATAATTGTAAGGCTAGTACCTAATACGCTTAACAGTAATAGCATACAGGCAGAGAGGCTCGTAATTAATCCCGTTACAAAGGCAATCCAAAGGGTAAATTCGGTTTCTGTAGGAGTTAGCCCGGAGTACCAATATTCTAATTTTTGTGTGGTAATATCCGCGGAATAAAAGATCGAAATTATGTTGGATCGATTTAGGATAAGTGTAGGGGGTGGAGGGGGTGAGGTGACATTTAATGCATTTAATTTAGCATTATATTCTGCGATAGTAATATTAAGGGGGATCCAATAAGAGGTAAAATTGATATCAGGATGGTCGGCTACGAAATCATTGATAATCCCATACTTTTCATGACATACGGAGCAGCCATAAATACCATAGAAGGTGAGGGAGAATTGTTCCTCTCCATGAACATGTATATTTGAAGAATAAACAAGAAAAATCAATCCTATTAACCAGAAAATTATAAAATATTTAGCCTTTATTTTCATTTTCTGGAATCCTTATTTTTTACAAATAATAGAGAAAAGGAGTAATTTTAAGATATTGTTTTAGTGATTTTTGAAAGCTATTGAATTTATTATATCTCTTTTAGATTTAGTTTGGTTTGTCTCGCTAATTTGAATTCGATTATAATTGAAAAATCTAGATTTATGCGAAATGTATAAGTATCCAGATCGCCTATAACATTGTTAATTGAATGCTAAGGACCATCCGATATCCAAAGAAGTGATAATAATATCCAAATCCAAGAAATTAAGAGTCGGAATAGCAATTTTAGTAATTATTGGGATTTCAATTCCCTTAATAACTTGGGGCATTCTTAATTATATCGAGAGTCGCCCTCATCAAATACAGTGGAGTATTAAGCTCTTTGGTCCCACAGTTGCCGCGAATGTTAGTGTATCATACCAAGAAATAATGAATCAAACTCTTTTTAATCACCTGATCAATGTTCCCATCAATTATACCGGCTGTGATCTAAAAAATTATATCGTGAATTTCTCTGGAATTACGATTTGGGATTTAATTGTGTATTCAAAAGTCGACTATGGCGCCGCTAATGCCATACGATTTTGTGATTATCTAGGAGTGGTGTCAATAGTAAAAATTAATTTAACGACGGTCGAGCAGAATGCCTCGAAGGTACTCATCATTTACGCTAAAAATGGGATTACTTATGGTCCGCCACCTGATGATGAGGGGCCCTTACAATCAGTTGTCGATTATTCGCTCACCCCACAATCCCCCAGCTGTCCATATAATACCAAATGGCTAAGTGGAATTGAATTCATTGTAATTTAATCCAACCTATTGTATGAACTCCGATTTTTACCTATTATTAAGAAAAGCTCATTATAGCAATCGTTTTATATATATATACATAACGATTATATTAGAGATATATAAAAAATCAACAAAAAAAAGTGAATTGAAATGGCATTAACAAAAAAGATGAAAATAGTAATCATCATAGCAATAATTCTCGGTGCGTCAATTCCACTGACTATATGGGGTGTTCTGAAACTCACAGAACCGCATGAATCTATCTGGACA
>CAYGYC010000324.1:0-5287 GCA_964353755.1 uncultured archaeon
TACTGGTTAAAAACTGGGAAAAAGGAGGAATGGCCCGCCGAAGCCTATGAAACCTGTAAAAATGAGGCAGATGCCATAATGCTAGGGGCCATCGGCTGGACAGATCCCGATGGGACCACCGTTAAGTACCCGGATGGGAAAATGGTGGGGTTGAATATTTTGTTTGGGCTCCGCTTTGGGCTGGATCTCTATGCGAACGTGCGACCGACGAAACTATTTGAGGGCGTGCCGCACAGCATTTCGGGCGTATTTAAGCAAGTATGGGACCCCAAGAATGTAGATTTCGTGATAGTTCGGGAGAATACAGAAGATCTGTATTGTGATACCCACGGAAGGTTATATCGAGGCGATGTAACAGAGGTCGCAACGGATACACGCCTAATCACAAAAAAAGGCTCAGAGCGTGTTATTCGTTTTGCCTTTGAGTATTGTAAAAGGCGAAATAAAGGTTCCCCAAAAGATCAGAAGCTCCGATTAACCTGTGTTGACAAGAGCAATGTGCTTGCGGGCTGTACACTCTTTAGAAATACCTATCAGGAAATTAAGAAAGAATATCCCCAAATCCAAGAAGATTACGCCTTTATTGATGCTTTTACCCAGTGGATTATTCGTACACCCGAATGGTTTGATACCGTGGTTGTCCCCAATATGTTCGGTGATATTGCGACCGATTTGGCGGCGGTTCTCCAAGGGGGAATGGGCATGGCTCCAGCGGGGAATATTGGAGACAAGCATGCGATGTTTGAACCCATTCATGGGTCTGCACCCAAGCATGCTGGGAAAAATGAAATAAACCCGATTGCTGCAATACTTTCCGTACAAATGATGTTGGATTGGTTGAGTACCAAACATGGGGCGAAACTCAAAGAGGGTGCAAAATTAATCGAGCGCGCCGTTGTTAAAAACTTGAAAGAAGGAAAAATAAAAACGTATGACATCGGTGGAACCTCAAAAACCAGCGAAGTCGGAGATGCCATCGTTTCTATCATTAAAAAGTTGGAGTAAAGAACATTTATTGATCTTAAATATTATCAATCGCATATCATACATGGCTGCAATTACACCCCTTGGCATTCGGGTTGCTCCCCTTTCTAAAATCACACATTTCTTACCAACTCCAAAATTGCACTAGTTTATTAATAAAGTAAAGAGAGATAGTTAACAAAAAATGGAGATAATAAATATGCCCAAAGGTTGGAGTCCACCGAAGAAAGTAACGTATCTTGTATCGATCGTGCTGGAAATCATCGGGTTTATTCTAGGGTTGATTGCCTCTGGAATCATCCCAGTAGCAGGGATCTCCTTGAATCAAATATGGCTCATGGTATCTCTTATACTTTTGTTGATTGGCTGGCTATTGTTGTTGATAGGTATTTTATTTAGAGGGGTCTAGTTCAGAAGCCCCCACTTTTTTTAATTTGAATTTAAATTGTTTAGTTCAAGTCTGTATTTAGCGACGATGCGATTCAGCCCATTAATCATGGCTAGCACACTGGACAAGACAATATCTTCATGAGTAGCGCGCGCATCGACCAAGAAGCCCCTATTATCTTCCAATCGAACTCGCACATGCCCTAAGGCATCGGTCCCACCGGTAATCGCTTCAAGGTTATATTCTGCAAGTTTCACCTTCCCAATTCGCTTGAAAAACTTGGTAAATGCTTCAGCGAGTGCATTGCATGCGGCATCGACAGGACCGACTCCAACGGCGGAAGCGATATGCTCCGTCCATTCAGCATCATGTTTAATTTTTAGTCTCACCGTAGCCGTCGGCGTCACATTCATGCCACAAACGACGGTCAATTCTTCTAATTTAATCGTTTGCTCGATTTCAGGAATAGCCCCTAAAACCGCTTGGGCAATGGCTACTAGATCCTGATCCGTGATTTTCTTCCCTTTATCACCGATTACTTTAATTCGTTCTTTAATTTCTTCTAATTGTAATTTATCTACCATAATTCCTAAACTATTTAATTTACTAGCGATTGCATGTCCTCCCGAATGTTTCCCAATGCTAATGGATTGTAAAACTACATCCTCAACGGCATCGGACCGGGGGATCCCGATTAGATCAGGACCTATGGGTTCATAGGTGCGTGGGTTCATGATCACGGCATGGGCGTGGATGCCACTTTCATGCCGAAAGGCATTGCCACCAACCAAAGGAAAATTAGGGGGAATCCGCAAATTGGTCAGTTGCTCGACGAGAGTGGAAGTTTCATAAATACTTTTATAGTTGATATTTGTTTTAACCCCATATAAGGCATAAAGCGACATTACCACTTGTTCCATCGCCGCATTCCCCGCGCGTTCACCAATGCCGATAACCGTAGTATGCGCTTGAGCCGCACCTTGTTCAATTCCAGCAAGGGTATTCGCCACGGCGAGCCCAAAATCATTATGGCAATGACAACTAATTCGAACATTTTTAGGAAGTTCCTCTCGCAATTTTCGAATAATGTAGGAGAATCCCGCAGGTATGATTGTTCCAACTGTATCGGGAACATTGATTCGGGTTGCGCCGGCATCTACTGCGGCTTTATTTGCTTTTATCAGAAAATCCAAATCGGTTCGTGTAGCATCTTCAGCGGAAAATTCTACAATATTGAAATGTTCCCGAGCATATTGCACTTCATGGGTTATTGCTGAAAGCACTTCAGTTCGCGTCATCTTCAGTTTATCTTTTAAGTGGAGATCGGAGGTGGCTATGAAAACATGGATAGAATTCATATCACACTCAATTACTTTATCAATATCCGCCTTTGCAGCACGCGCTAACCCAATGACCTCGCAATTTAAGCCTAGTTTGGAAATTTTTTTACACGCTTCATAATCACCTTTCGAAACTACGGGCATCCCCGCCTCGATAATATCCACCCCAAGTTTGTCTAATTGACGGGCAATGGTTATTTTTTCTTGCAGGGTAAACGAAATGCCCGGGGTTTGCTCTCCATCGCGTAATGTGGTGTCAAAAATAAAGACCTGATCGGGAAGACTCAAATTGCTCCGCACGAGATCAATATGCGGACTCACGAAAATTTTCTTATTTTCTGTCATATCTTTCACCAATCACTAAAATAGGTAAATGCTTTTGATTGTCGTTCTGAAACAGATAATCCAAAAATAGCTTTTTCCGATTTGGTTGGATAATAACTCCGAGAAAAGGAATAAATCCGCTTTGTTTATTTATCACTACAGAGAACGCAATCCAAGCTATATCACCTTAAAAAACCTAAATCACCTTATTGCTTAGGTTAAGTTCTAGTCTATATAAATATTATTTATTGAATAAAAAACTCATACGGTATTTATAAATGGAGTGTAACCTAACGATATAAATAGCGATTACCATAAATGAAGGCGATAGCAATAGAGCATGAGATAATAGCAGGAATTATATATTCGCAGTTTCATTCAAAGATAGGACCCACTGCCATCGCCTGGATTCCCTCAGAGTTGTCTATTGAAATTAGGGAATATGTTAGTTTAAAATCTATCAATATTCTACTTGGGGAACATGGAACCGTTCCTAAATCCTTATCTAACATCCCCTTTCCTTCAATTGATTTAAAAGGATTAGTAAAATGCTTTGAAATTAAGGATTTAATGCAACGGGGAGGAGCAATTGATTGTTCAATTACTCTATTGTTTAATGAATCCAATGATCCTATTTTCTATAAGCACTTAGATAATTTTGATGTAATCTTTGAAGAATGTGTTACTAAAATTTTAGAGATGGCCAAAGAAAAGAAAGAGGTTATCACGGACGAATTAAAAAAATTCCAAGGGAATATTAATAATCTCTTAAATGAATTACGTGCTACTGAAAATTCAACCCCAGAAACAGAATCCTTTCCTCCGACAGAAGAAGAGGAAGGCAAAGGCAAAGACCTCAAAGGGTATCGATTCAAAATAATTGTATGTGGCGATCCCGCTGTGGGGAAAACCTCAACGGTGCTGCGATTTACGGATAAAGCCTTTAGAAGGTCCTATATTCCGACAATCGGCGTTAACATCAGTGAGAAGCAGATTTTACTGGGGAAGACTAGTCGTGTAACGTTTATTATCTGGGATATTGCCGGTCAAAGTAAATTTCAGATGACGAGAAAGTATTTTTATAAAGGTGCCAACGGGCAAATCTTAGTTTTTGACCTCACCCGCCCCGAAACCTTTTCCACTATTCCTAAATGGTATGAGGATATTAAAAAACAGATGGGAAGTAGCATACTGGGATTAATTTTAGGAAATAAAAGCGATTTGATTGATCAGAGAAAAATATCTCCGGAAGCGATATCGAAACTTTCTAAAGAACTCGGTCTCGAATTTGTGGAGACTTCGGCCTTTTCGGGCGACAATATTGAAGCCGCTTTCTCTAAATTGGGTGAATTATTAATCCAGACGTACGAACGGAAAGTTAAAGAAAAATAAGTGGATAATCTCTTAAGTACAATTACCATTTTGTTTTTTGAAATCCTTTAACAACTTGCGACATTCTCTTTCGGAGTTCGTTGCAATTTTTTTTGATGAGATTAAGGGATTGCGGATTATTGACAATTAAGTAAGTTTCAATAACGTCTAACATGTCCGAAGAAATATCTTTACTTACGTTATCAAAATCTTTCTCTGAAAGTTTTACTTTATTGATTAATAAAGCCAATTCCTTCGCTTTTCCGCTGATTAAATTTATTTTAATGCTTATTACGGAAAATGCCTCTTCCGGTTTCATATTTTTTATTTCTTTGACCAAATCATCAAAATATTTGTTATCTTTAAATCCAATAATCTTCTCCTTGTCGAGATCGATGATGGTTGAATCAATAAATAAATTAGCTAATTGCGGCGGAACTCCCACGATATCACCTAACGTATCGCCCGCATTTTCCGCCCAGTAAATCTTCTTGAGGGGATGATTGGGCGAAAATACGTCCAATGAATCAACCATTAATTTGGTCATGGCCCGATCTCCGGTCACGATCACGCGTCTCCTAATAAAGAGTGAGTAAATAATTCGGCCCAACCCCTTCTTTATGGTTTTTAATAGGAAAGGAATGCTTATCGTTTTCACATCAATCTCCGGTTTTCCTTCCACGGGAAAGAGGTGTCGCATATCGATAATTTCATTGCCCATCCCTTTCGCGGGTTGGATTAGCGCATCTATTATTTTTTCAAACGACGCGAAATAGGCTTCATCGGATATATGCGAGGTAATGTCCTCCATTGTAAAAGTACTGAGAAAGGATTTAATTATTTTTTCGATGGTCTGCTTTAACGTAGCATCTTCTGTATC
>CAYGYC010000325.1:0-5282 GCA_964353755.1 uncultured archaeon
TTGCTTCTGCTCTTCTGTCCCGAATTTATGGAGGGGCATACCACAGAGGGTGATCGAGGCTAATCGCGATAAATCTAAGGCAAAACAGACTCGGCTTATTTCTTCACCGATAATGGTGTCCGCGATTACCCCGAGATCCGTCCCGCCATAGGCCTTGGGATGAAGCGCCCCTAAAAATCCCCGCTCTCCCAGCATTCGAATAAACTTCCGAACATAAGTATAATCATTATCGCGCTCAATTATCTCGGCTTTAGGTATTATTTTCTCATACACAAAATCGGCGATTTCATCGCGATAGTTCAATTCGTCCTGTGTATAAAAAATACACTCTCTTAATCGGCGTCGCATAATAACGCTACTCCTACCAATAAACTCAGATTTTGATTTAATTCTCTAACTCTTCCGCGAGTTCTTTGAGCGCATTCGCTTTTTTTCGATATTTATCGGCTAATTCTCGATCTTCCAACTTCTCTGAAAATTTTGCGACTTGTAAGTAGTAATTGCTCGCGATCAGGAATTTTTTTTCTTGAACGGCAGCTTCTGCATCGCGAATAAAATTTTCGCGTTCAAAAATCAAGTTCTGATCTTCGTCGATTCGTTTCGCCGTTTGAAGGAAGGATTGCGCAACTTGATCTTCTCCCAACTCAATAGAAATCCGTGCCGCTTCTTTATAATGGTCTACGGCTTTTTTAATATTCGGAGGTGTTTCTTTAATGGCCGCCTTGGCATCAGCTATCAGCTGAGCTCGCTGTTCTATGACCATACGGTCTCGCGCGACTTTATCCACTTTCCCTTTCAATTCCTCAATGATTTTTCTGAATCCTTCCACTTTACCGGGTTCATTGAGATCAATAGAAATTCTTAAGGAATTTTGGAAAAGATCTAAAGCCATGGAATAATCTTGCTTTTCCATGGCCTGGCTGGCTTCAATTAACAATTTTTTTCGGCGCTTAATATTTTGAAGTCTATTTAAATTCTTATTAATTTCATCCAGCCCTTCAGTGATGCCTACTTGTTTCGATATCTCTAACAGTTCTTGATACCGCTGGTACAGCGTCTCGGCATCTTTTTCGGCATTTAACGTCTTAATTTCATTGAGCAGATCGATTCGCTTTTGCTTGATGTGCGACTCATGTTCGACGGTATTCGCCTGTTCCTGCAATTTTAAGGCTTTTTCTTTATATAATTTGGCGCGATCAAATTCCTCCAAGTCATATGCCAGTTTGGCGGCTTTCGCGTAGCCATCTGCGGCTTCTTGCCAATTCTGTTCATCCAGAAAAACCTTGATTTGCTGTAAAAGTTGAGTGTACTCTTGAACTAATTGGATTCGTCCTTCCTTAGGCGCGGCTCTCAATTCTTTACTGAGATTTTTTTTCGCTTCAATCGCGGCTTTTCTATATTCGCCTGCTTCAGTGCGCCTCCCCAATTGCTCTGCTAAAACGGCGGCGCGCCCATATAAGGTAACTAAGTCCTGGTACTGATTTTTTTCTAATGCACTTTTAATCTGTTCTAATACGTCTTCATACGACTGGGTCGTATCAGCTTTTCGTATTACTTCTTTTTTGGTCACGACCAACTCTTTTTCTTTTTTCCGAAGTTCTATGGCTTCACTCAGTAATCGTTTTGCTTCTACAGGAAGGGTCCGAGCTGCCTCTTCATAGATTTTAGCCGCTTCCCCGAACTTCCCCGCGGCAATGGCTTTGTCCGCTATTGCAATGAGTTTATCCAGTGGATCTTGCGCGGGTGGTGAGGGCATCACACTGCCGCCGCCCTTTTGTCTCAATTCCCCTGCTTTTTTATGATATTCTTGCGCAATTTCTGTATGACCAAGGGTGCCTGAAAGTTTGGAGGCAGCTTCATAACAATCTGCTGCCTCAATAAGCTTATTCTCTTTGATTAATTGGTTAGATTTAACCAGCTTTTCTCGAATCTCTTTTGAGATTTTCATTTTTTCTTCTAACGATTCGTTCGGCATAATTCTCGCTTCCACTACTCATCTAGGACATCCATCATAAATAAAGATTGGGTTTCGTCTTCACCAGTTGTATATCAACCGATGCTATTAAAGAATCCTATTGGATTATTCCGTGATTCACAAAATTCTGAAACTATGAGAGAACATTATTTCTTTTTAATTTACATCCATAGGGCTGATTCTGTTCTCTATTTGAATCCCTTGCCTTCAAAAATTTAAGGATGAAAGTTTATTAGGCTTTTTGTAAATCCATTATTTATGACGACCAGAGTCGCTCTTGTTCACACGCCCGAGCATCCGAATTTATTTGAAGCCCTTTCCCACTTGATTAATCTTCTCGGTACTGAAAAAATAAACGCGGCACGAACTATTTTGATTAAACCTAATTGTTTACAGGATAAGAAAGAAGCCGCGACAACGCCCGAAGTCATTCGCAACACGATTAAAGTGATTCAACACCTCAAAAGGGGGCAGGATTATCACATTTTTATCGGCGATTCGCCCGGACTCCTCGCCAAACCCGCTCGACTTATCTTCCAAAATTTAGGGATCATGGATATCATAAAAGAAACAGGCATCGAATATTTTCAATTTGATGGCGGACAACCTCCTATTACAATTCAAATACCGGATGGGATACGGCTCAAAGAAACGAAGATTGCTTCCATTGTCCAACAGGCAGATCTCATTGTCAATATCCCCCGATTAAAGACCCATATCCAAACGATTTTCACAGGAGCTATCAAAAATTATTGGGGCATTCAACCCGGGGGCACCAAACCCCACAATCATCTCAAAGGCAAATCTACCGAATCTTTTAGTGAGGTCGTTACAGATCTCTATAGCTACCTGGCTTCCAAACCACAACTATGCATCCTTGATGCCCTCGAAGCCATGGAAGGCAATGGACCCTCCTCCGGTCCTCTCCGAAAATTGGATTTGCTTATCGGCGGTTGTGATCCTGTGGCGGTTGATGCAGTCGCTTGCGCCGTTGTTGGCCATGATCCGATACAAGAAGTGCCGCACATCCGAATGTGTGACCAACGCCATTTGGGGATTGGCAATCTTGAAAATATCGAAGTTGTAGGGAAATCCATCGCGGAAGTGAAAGTCACCAAACCGTTCCGATTCCCGGGGAAAGGACTGGCGTGGGCAGGCAGTATTTTTGCACCTCTTATTTATCGCTTCACTAAAAAAATCCCGGTTTTAAGACGCCAGAATTGTATCAAATGCGGTAACTGCGCGAAAATCTGCCCCGGTGAAGCCATTACGCTCAAGTACTACCCCGTTTTCAATCGTAACAAATGTATAAGTTGTTTATGTTGCGTGGAAACCTGCCCGAATGATGCCCTGCGCGTTGCTTCCGCGGGTCTTGGGGGCATCCTCGGATTGAGTTAGAGCATATAAAAGACACTGAACATACGAGTAAATCCCCTTGCATCTACGACACTTTTGTCCAAATCTCTCCTAATCTGGAGGCGTGATAGTCATATCTTTTTCATTGCCTTTTTTTGGTATAATCTTTATATATGGGAATTGAAAAAATCATAGTAAGATTGCTTATATTACAAGAAAAAAAATTGATTTAAAGAACTTTTATGCTTCCTGGAGAGAAATAAAATGCATATTCTGAAATTGTGTATTCTGGGAGATGGCGCAGTCGGAAAGACTTCCATAATCATGCAACACGTGGATAAACGATTTGAAGAAGAATATAAACCCACGATTGGTTTTGACATCGCCTTGAAAACCATGAAAATACACGAAAAAGGGATAGATGCGGAGCTCCTGATATGGGACATCGCAGGACAAGCAATATTTGAGAAGATTCGAGAAGAGTATCTACAGGGGACCAATGGCGCCATCGTTATGTTTGATCTCACCCGACCAGAGACCTTGGAGCACGTGAAAGATTGGTTACGGGAATTAGTCACCTTTGCCGGTAAGGTCCCATTTATTTTAATCGGGAATAAAGCCGATTTAACAGATCAACGAGCAGTTTCAGAAGAAGAAGGAAAGGCTGTTGCTGAAGAAGCAGGCGCCCTTGGATACCTTGAAACTTCAGCAAAGACTGGAGATAATGTAGAAGATGCCTTCGAGGATATTATTAAAGCAATAGTAAAATCCATGGGTAAAGCATCGAAATTTTAAAAATTAATCAATAAAACGAAGCCCTGATCTTTTGTAGGTATTACCTTTTACTCGTTTTCATAACGTATTTTTTAGGAATTACACTAGTAGACCGAAAGAAAAAAGAGAGAGTAAAAGGGGATAAATATAAGAATTTGGAAAAGATTTACGTTTATAACGTAATGATGATTTGATCGACATTTATCTCACATACTTTCTTTACGCCATGACGCCCTGACTCATAGCGGGGAGTAATTAGATGCGCTTTCTCCAGGATTTTAATCTGTGCACTAATATTGGCTTCCGTTTGTTTCAATTCCCTCGCCACTTCACAGACGTCCCGCTTTTTTTTCAGTATCTTTAAAATCTCCAGCCGTGTCTTCGATGAAAGCGCTTTCATCAGAAGAACCGTTTGATCATCATCGAAATCGACTTCAAGTATACTAGAAATTCCGGGTTCTTTTAGCATTAGGTCTTTTGTTTCAGCAACTTGCCCATTGACCCTCATAATTTACAGCACCACTTTTATCAGTCACATACGTTTTATGTTCCTCCTATATAAATTTTATATAGCTCTTTTTAAACGGTAATAGAGCCATTTTCTTCAGTAATTCAAGAAAAGGGGGCTTTTCATCCTTTCTTTTTCTGTTTATAAATCTTCCTCCCCATTTTTCGAAAAACAGCCCGAGAATGTCCCCGAAATTCAAAAAATATGAGGAAAAAAAATCCCTCTATTAAGTTACTCCCCCAAAGAATAATGGTGTCGGATTACCTCATCCCTCACGATCTTGGTGTATTTGTTTTTGAATTTCCATTACTGCTTGTTTCTGACTTTTCCCCTTGGCTACTTCCAACGCCATGAGGCACGCGAGGACTGCCGTCATCCCTTTGAACGGGACTACCTTCCAGATATCCGCGAAGAGGAGTTCCGGGGGAGTCAGGATGTAGAATAGGGCATCCATGAGGTGGAAGGCGAAGGCTGCCGTGAAGCGAGTCACGGGAGGGCGGGATAAAAGTTCTAAGCCGCCCTCTATCGCTTGGCGCACCGCCGGACTAATGCCGCTCTTCGACGCAATCTCCCGCAGTGGCGGGGCTATGCTCTGGAGGCTCGCATAATACTGCCCTTGCTGGAACTCCTCCAATGCGCGGGCGAAGATCTCCCGGTATGGGGCGAACA
>CAYGYC010000326.1:0-5262 GCA_964353755.1 uncultured archaeon
AGATATCCTGATGGATATCTTCTCCAGTTTGCCCTTCCCTGCGGGAACGGCAAACGCCCCCAAGAACGTTATGAAAAACGATGATTTCTACAGAGCCGCAAAACCAGGATCTCATGGTCATTCCCTTTAATGTGGGTGGTGGAGGTTGTCGTGCGAATGAAAAAAAAGCCAGGGCAAAAAAAAACGGAAGGACACGGTCGTCCCCTTTCAGCACCACTGCGTGCAGGGCTGGAAAGCAAAACCCGGCTCATCCTGCTTGGCGGGAAAGGGGGTGTGGGAAAGACCACGGCAGCGGTGGCAATGGCTGTCCTGCTCACTGAGTCCGGACAAAAAGTACTGGTCGTCTCCAGTGACCCGGCCCCGTCGCTATCCGATATTTTTGAAACTCCTATCGGGGGAACAATAAAGGAAGTGCACGGTCTGTATGCAATTGAGATCGATGCAAAATCCGCAGTCGAAAAATACAAAAAGATGTATGGGGGTGTGATTGTTGACACCCTGGCGACCATCGTTCCGATCGATGACACGATCCTTGATGAGATCCCAAACGAGGTTGTGCCCGGATTTGATGAACTCTTTGCACTGGAGGAGGTGCTGGTCTATCTGGGACGAGATTATGATTTCATTGTCTGGGATACTGCACCAACCGGGCATACACTCCGGCTCCTTTCCCTCCCCGGTGTCATGCAGGAATATGCAACAGGGCTCTTAACCGTCCACGGGAGAATTGAAGGGGTGCTCACTGCAATCAAATCATTGTTTGACCGGGATACAACACAAGACACCATTGTTGAGACTCTTACGGGACTCAAAGAAGCCGCGCTTCTTACTAAAAAAATACTGACAGACCCCGACAGGACCGAGTTCATTCCGGTCATCATCCCCGAAGCGCTCGCGCTCCACCAGACCGAACGGTTCAAAAAGGTACTGGATGGACTGGGCATTCCCATGCACCGCATGATCGTCAATGGCATCGTCCCGGATAACGCCTGCCCGTTCTGCAGGTCACGAAGGAAGATGCAGATGCACTATCTTGAAGCGATCCACAAACGGTTTGGAAGCGCCCTGCAGGTCATCGAGATGCCGCTGTTCCCGTTTGAGATGAAAGGACAGGATGCAATCCGGCAATATGCAGGGTCTCTGGGCAGTCATGCCGGCATGGCAGGATGATGGGGTTGTTGTCATGAGCAGGAAACACCAAAAAAATGTCCTTGATGCCATCAGGGATGTAAATATCCGGATAACCGTCCCGGAAAAGACCGAAGAGATCAATCCTGTCAGGTTCCCGCTGCCGGGCCTGCGGACAGAAACGACCCGGATCGGGGTGGCAAAAGTCGGGAACAAGAAAGCGCTGTACCTCAAACTGCATCTGAAAGGGGATGAATGAGTGATGTACCAGGATGAAAGCAGTCCGGATGTCCTCGTGCCGTTCCTGCTTGATGCACAGGCTGAAATAATCGACCTGATTGGCAGGAAATATGGTCAACAGGGTTTTGGAGGGACTACCGGGGAGGGCAAAGAACCCGGGGGGGCCCCTGCCCAGTTTTTTCGTCTCCTGGTCCGGCATTGCGACGACCCGGAAGTAAGGGCAATTATTGAGCGGAGGTACAGGGAGTGCGGGAGAATTCTTGGGATGCTCTCTGGAAATCACTCTGGAATCACGGATTTTTTCAAAGGACTTGACAAAACAAGCAGATCAATCATCATGTACCTCGGTGAAAAAGGGTATGCCACCCTTGAAGAGATGAGCGCTGCGACCAACTCCTCGCATTTTGAGGTGTTACACCGGTTAAAAGAGGTCATTATCCCGGAGTCAGTGAACCAGTTTGGCAAACCCCTTGTAACATTCATGGAGTCAGGGATCGATCCCCTGACCGGGGAAAGAATCTTATTTTCATGGTGGTTGAATGACAGGTTTTTGCCAGAGACCAGGCAGATTGAGGTGACAGAGGATGATGATGCAATTATTGTTACGATGGAACTGGCCGGGTCTGATCTCCCGCGCAGCATGCGGGCATCAGCCACCTGTAAGCATGGTATTCTTGAAATTCGGGTAAATAAAGGGGGCAAATCACATGAAAGACGACCAAAAGGAAGATGATGAAAGTATTGTTGAAGGTGTTGTTGACGACGTTCTCCCCGGGATGGGAAAACTCGTTAAGAGATTGCGAAAAAATTCTCCTGAACTGAACCGCAAAATAAAGGAGAAGGATGCAGAGATCAAAAAGAGGCTTGAAGAAGGATATTCTCCGGAACCAAAGATCCAGTACGGGATCAGGGTGCGCACTCTTGCACCAGAGCGCAAGGAGACAGGATACAAACCGACACGACAGAGCCCTAAAAAGCCGGAAAGACCGGAGAAGAAGATAATTGAACCGGTCGTTGATCTCTTTGATGAAGGAAATACCGTCCGGATAATCGCCGAGATGCCCGGGATTGATGAGGAAAAGATCGCCCTTGACCTGCAGGGATCCACCCTTGTCATTTCCGCTTCAGATAAAAGAAGAACATATCAAAAAGAGGTCCTGTTACCCTGCGAAGCCAGGCTGAAGAAACAGCGGTTCCAGAACGGGATTCTGGAACTGACCCTGGAGAAGACGTAAATGATCGAGATCGATGAAAAAAATTTGAAACAGGGAGTGTTAGGGCTCGTCCTTGCACTCGTGGAGATTATTGAGGATACGCTCCGGATCCAGGCAGTGCGCAGGATGGACTCCGGGCTGCTGACCGATGATGAGATTGAACGGCTCGGCAGTGCCCTTCTTGACTTAAAATGCGCCATCGAGGAGATCAAGGAAGAACAGGGCATCACAGAAACTGTTAAGGAGATCCGGGAAGAACTGGATGATGTCGTCAATGATGTGCTGGATACGATGGTCAATCCTGAACGCTGGAACGACCACCAGGTCCCGTGCAGTTAGACATTTTGCATGAAGGAGGGAGTATGAACCAGAAGCAGAGGGAGAGATTAACAAGGGTCCTGCAGGAGATCCTGGACGAGGAGATCGATTCGATCACAAACGAGACCCGTTCAATCATGAGTGACCTTGTGAACAAGGAAGGTCTTCCTGCACTCCGGACAGCGGTATCCACAACGATTGCGGATGCAACCGCAGGACTCCCTGACCAGGCACTCAAATCCTCCTCCCGGCCCGGTCCACTGACGCTTGGCAGGACTGCTGAACTCCCCCTCCGGGACACGATCCCGTCCGCTGGTCAGGGTGTGTCACCGGGAAGTCCCCCCTCAGAAGTTCCTGGTGCAACGGGACTGTACATGTATGGAATTGCCGCTGGTGCTGCCCCGATACAATGCGGGCCCCATGGTATTGACGGGCAGGACGTCTATTCAATCCATTACCGGGACCTTATGGCAATCGTCCACACCTGCCCGGCACGACCGTACGAGAGCACGGATAAAGAGGTCGTAAAAGACTGGGTCATGGACCACGAGAAGATCATCGAACGCGTCTCCGGACACTGCGGGACCGTGATGCCCTTCTGTTTTGATACCATCATAAAACCCGACGGAAACAAAACCGCACAGGAGATGTTACTCCACTGGATGTCTGAAGAATATGAGCGGCTGGAGAGCAGGATCACCAAGATTTCCGGAAAAAAAGAATATGGCGTCCAGATATTTTACAGCCCGTCGCTGATGGGAGAGAGGGTTGCGTCCATGAACCCGGCGATAAAAAACCTGCAGGAAGAGATGAAACACCGTGGCCCGGGCATGGAATACATGGTCAGGCAAAAGATTGAGCAGGAACTAAAGACCGGCATGGAATCTGAGGCAGGGTCCCTTGTCCATGACTGCTATAAAAAAATCAAAGATGCCAGTGATGATGTAAAGATTGAGAAAATAAAAAAGAGCGCGGAAAAAGAGAGAAAAATGCTGATGAACTGCTCGTGCCTTGTATCTGATGAGAATTACATAAAGCTTGGCGACGTGCTGGAAAACATTGAAAAGGAATACGGGCTTTCTGTCAGGTTTACCGGGCCCTGGCCGGTCTATTCTTTCGTGTGATTATGTGTGATTGAGGGCTGGAAATCCAACGGAATTGACATATATTGGTCATTATTTCAGCGTATTTAGCCTCTGGCAACCAACAATAATTTGCGTTTTGGATAGATATGACCGTTTTGCATAAGGTATCCTTAAAAAAACCCGTCACTCCTTGACCACGCCCGTCCTGTTCATTGTCATCCTTGGACTCTATTATCTGAACCTTGGCTTTTGGTGACGGAGCTTACTTGAGAATAACATAAAGGATACTATCGATGCATAGAATCAACTGCATGCGGTTTCATATTTTGGCCAGTAATTAGTTCCGGGATTCAAATTTTTATCCAAAATCCCACCCCCACATCTGGACGCGCAGTTGAAATCCCTGACTTTGTGGATAACTCATTGGGTTTCACGCTTGCTCATGACATCGGGGTCTGGGGCACTCATCGCCAATACACCCTTCTCTACTATTAAACCCAAAAGTCCTGATGAAGCAATTGTCCTCGCGTTCACACGACAATGTATCTCCCGGCAGGCTGGTGGCGATGTTAGCGTGTTCCGCTGCTTATCGCGATATGCATTTCTAAATTTTGACTCAAAAATTGGAAAGTACATTTACTGTTTATTAAAACGCCTTGTGAAGTAAGTTAAGGAAGAACTTAGTATTGGGAGTGGATGACGTGAAACCAATGCAAGGCAAGGCAAGGCAAGGCAAGGGGAAAATTCTCGCTCTGGAGAAATGCCCTACAGGGATCCAGGGGCTCGATGACATCACCGACGGGGGGTTGCCCAAAGGGCGCCCGACGCTCATATGTGGCGGTGCAGGGTCCGGCAAGACCCTCATTGCCATGGATTTCCTCGCACGGGGAGCACTTGATCACAATGAACCCGGTGTCTATATCACCTTTGAAGAACGCAAAGATGACCTGGTGAAGAATTTTGCCTCGATGGGGCTGGACCTTGACGATCTCATACGGAAGAAAAAGTTGATCATCGACCAGATCCGGATAAACCCTGCCGAGATTACCGAGACCGGCGAGTTTGACCTTGAAGGACTGTTCATCCGGCTTGGCGATCACATCGACACCATCGGTGCTAAAAGGGTTGCGCTCGACACCATCGAGGCGCTCTTCTCTGCATTCTCTAACGCGGATATCATCCGTTCCGAACTGCAGCGGTTGTTCTTATGGATAAAAGACCGGGGCATCACCGCAATTGTGACCGGAGAACAGGGTGAGAGGACGCTCACCCGGTTC
>CAYGYC010000327.1:0-5262 GCA_964353755.1 uncultured archaeon
ATTTCTTATTCGTTTCTAATTTTAAAATTATTTTACCATTTGAAAATAATCTTTGATGAGATAGATCTTATTTTCTCAATTAAAAGGATACAAAAGGTAACTTTCAAAAAGTTATCTATAAAATATAAAAAAGGAATGAAAAAGAATTAAATTAGTTCTCCCCTCTTTTTTTAATAAACCAGATAGCAATTAAGATAGCAACTGCAACTCCTGCAATTATTAATACTATTAAAATTATATCGAGTCCGCCTTGAGATATCCCTTGTATATTGATGTACATTGCATCAGCTTTGCCGGCTGTATTTCGCGCCCTGAGGATTGCACTACTTTTACTAGAACCCGCTGGAATAGTGATATTAGCAAAGAAATCTCCTTTAGCATCAGCTTTTACAGTGGTGATATTGACACCATCTAAATAAATTGTTACATTCGAATTGGGTGTAAACCTTGTACCGTTAACTAGCAGAGTCCCGCCCGCTTTTACCGTATCATTATTAACCCCGATTGTTTCGAGGGGATTATTTTGAAGAACAATTTCATTCTTATCGGAGATATCAGAAATATATTCAATCCCTGTTGGATTCGACCAATTAGTTACGATCCATGCAGTAAAGACCCCCTCTATTTCGTTAATTATAGGCAGACCACTAATATCCACAGTTACAAATACATCGAAGAAAGATTCTATCTGGCCCGACCCCGTATCATTATCGTAACTAACTGTATCAGTTAATGACTGCGTTTCAAATGGGGGTAATGGCTCCAATGGCATCCAGGCTCCCGTATTATTCCATCTATAGGAACACGTTAGAGGATTGCCAACATCTAACGTAAATTGGATTAGTAAATCTGCCCCATCAAAATTCATCGATCTATTATCGCCAGATGCCGGGAGGTTATCAATTGCGAAATAGTAAGAACAATTATTTATTGGACTTGAGGCTATTTGTGCAAACATTTGGATATTTCCTTGAAGAGTATAATCTTTTGTGATACCTCCATTAATGACATCGATATATGTTTCAGTAGGTTTAAGTTGTTTTGTTTGGTTAGCCTGATCGCCTCTTGTATCATTTATCACACCTGTTCGTGTTGTGTTTTGCCCATTACCTGAAAAGATTGGCGCAGGTCTTGTTTTTGGTCTTGCTCCTGCTAAAGCGGTAGCAGCTTTTTCGATCATATCATAATTTATTGTGTTTCCTGTTCGGTCGCTTCTCCGCCCCCATAGATTATACCCTTTATCAGCATTGGTCACCTTTCCATCGCCATTTACATCCCACCCTTCACCATTTCCAGGAGCATCACCATTTATATCCTCATCCGCAGGTCTTGCGGGTCCATGGCTCTGCCCTAAAGCATGTTGAATCTCATGTGCCCAAGTTGTACCATCAGTTCCTGATTTTACTAGCACCGAATGAGCCCCTCCAACGGTTGTAATACCGTTTGTATTGGCATCACCGAGATTATCCGCAACAGTAATACTCACTCCCTTTCCATCTGCATTTGCTGCGGCTGCATTTCTCACTGCTGTTCTGTCCGCCGCATCATCATCAATATTTCCATCATCTATATCATCCGGGTCTTCTATTTCATTGATTTTACCATCCCAAACGAAGATAACCACTTCACAATTATAAATCTCGTTCAATGTCTTAAGATTCCCTTCCACCTGTTCATTAGTTAGTGCTGTCCCTTCTACTTTATTTACCGTAATAGGCACGATCACATAATTTGGACGATTCTGTAAGCCGTAAATCCCCTGACCCGAATTTAATTCGGTGATAAAATCTGTTGGTACATTTATATTTATAGGAATCACTGCTAACAGAGTCAAAACCAGAAAAAGACTTGTAATTGTTTTCTTATTTTGTAAAAACATCTTTTATGCTCCCACAATTTTGGGTTTTTGATTTGTAAGATTGTTATAGCTCGTCTTTTTATAGTTTAACTTTAGATAAAAATTACCAAAAAAAAGAAGATTGCTAAGCAGAGATTTTTATAGCGGTTTTCTCGGCTGAATTTGGGCGTTCATTTTATTCTATATTTATCATAGATTAGGTTTTTTTGAATTTAATAAAAAAGTAAAAAAACGGGATTACCGAGCAGGGATTTTTATTGCAATTTCCTGGGGTTGATATTGGGCATTTTTGCGCTCAATCCGTTCGCGATGGATGGTGTTCATTGTACAGAAGGGCACGCGGAACACTTGCTTCAATTCGCGGTCATAATACCCGTAATGCACTAGACAACGAGAAACTCGTTCGACATCCATGTTGTAGGCATCCATAAAATGCATGCAACTTAATAATAAGCCTCTATCGCGGAGAAAATTAGCAGCACTTTCTTCTCCGGGATTTAAAACGATATCTGCTAACTTTTTCAGCATATGGAGGACAACTGGTAAATCTTTGAGCCCATTGAGATTTAAATATCGAAGCGCACTTGCAAGATACCCGTATTCTACACCCTTTCTGAATATTGTATGGGTCATGCCATCAAGCCACGATCCAATCCTTTCCCCTATTGAGGTTAGACCAAATAACTTAGAAAAAAAGTCTCGTTTATGGTCGAGCTTATTCTCTTTAATAAAATCCCATACGCGATTGGCTAGTCCTAAAAACCCATCCGGGCTGATGTATTCCTCAATAGAGTGTAGTATATTATTATTAGGATTTTTTGGGTCGACTTCAATCATACAAAATGTTGCAAACCCACAATCTTCATGGGCTGCAAGCTCAAATGCCTCTATACCCTCAAACCAACTTACTAATTTCACGAAATTACTCAGCGTGGGTACGGGATATAATTTACCTTTAAAGCTCCCATTGTTGTATTCATTGTTAATAGCTTTTTGTAAATCCGAGGCATTATAGCGCAGTCGCATTAGTTCCTCTTTCGTAACCCGCCCACAGAGCGAAATAGGTTGATACACTACCGCATCTACCACATCACAATTTTTAACAGCAAAATCTAAAATAGGCGCAACCTGCTGATCGTTGATACCACGTGCTATGGTCGGGACTAAGACTAAATCACGGAAACCCACTGTACGCATGTTTTCAATAATTTTCATTTTCTTCGCTAATAAATCTACACCACGCGTCTGCTTGTATACTTCGGGATCGGTGGCCGAATCCCATTGCATATAGCAGGCATTCATTCCTGCATCGATAATCGTTTGAAGATAGTCAATATCCACGAATTTTAATCCATTCGTAGTTATCATGCGGTGCGTGAATCCCAATTCCTTCGCCATTGCGATAATTTCTGGCAGGTCATCCCGTATCGTTGGCTCGCCCCCGGATAGCTGACAGGAGCCTGGCGGGATGGGTTTAGTGTTTCGGAAGTGTTCCATAATGCGCCGAAGTTCTTCCATAGTTGGTTCAACAACATATCCGGTTACATTGGCATTAGCAAAGCAAATAGGACATTTCAAATTGCAACGATTGGTGACATCAATCAGGCAAATGCACGTTGCAGATTTATGATTTGCACAGATTCCGCAATCATAAGGACAGCCTTTCAATCCGTTTTTTCCGCCCTGTTTCGATTGGGGACCATTGTCAAACGATACTTCAGGCTGTTCCACAAATTCTCGGGAATCTTGATGATAATTGCGCCTCCAGAGATAGTATTTCGAATCTCCTGCTAGAATATCTTGAACATCGCCATGCTCTGGACATGTTTTTTTCATGAAAACTTTATTTTCCTCTTCATAAATGATAGCAGGGATTTGCTGCTTACATTCCGGACAGATTGAGGTTGTCTCCCGCATGAGTTTCATTAAAATCACGACATAAATCTTTTTTTTTGTTTTTGATTAGGCAATAAAATAACCAACTCATTATAAAAACATTGCTTAAAATCATAAAGAATATTTTCTATCCATAAAATAATTTTTTTCAAAAAGATGGTAATCCGATGATCAAATTTATAGGAGATGGCAATGAATTTTCTCTGAATTTTGGTACTAACTTTCGTATTTAGTAATTTCATTTATCTTGAAGATGAATACTCAATGATTTATCTATCCATAATATTCTTCTTCTCTAATGGTCTATATCCATAGGTTTAAGAATTACAAATTTGAATATTCTATTACTAAGGTGATGTAATGAAAACAGATGATATCGGAGCTACGTTGGCAATCGTGAGCCTCGCCCTTGGAATTTTTGGATTTTTTTATTTAGCGTTATGGGTGGGACCTCCCGCGATTGTGTGTGGTGTTGCCGCATTCTTTAGATGGTATGAATACAAAGAATTAACGGATGCATTTAAAATTATGGCACTAATTGGAACAATTTTAGGTCTCTATGAAGTCGTTTTTGCTATATTGGGGTTGGCTGGCGTAATTTAAAACGTAAAGGGTAACTTTCTCATTTGATATTAAAGGGTCGGGAGAATTAAAGTGCCATTTGGCATAAATGTCACTTTTGCCTCACGTCCAACCAATGTGAAAGCCAATTCTATGGCATCTTCTACGGTTTTAGCCGATTCGATCTTAAATATTTCTTTTAATTCAGTGGGATTCATTGTTGACACTAGAATTATCTTTGCCTTTTTTTGAACTCGGGCAATATAATACGCCTTATGCCCGCCAATTTCAAAATTAGTTTTAATTTGATGTTCCAATTCCTCTAAGGTACGATATTTTTTCGCCCAGTTATAAAAAACATGATCTCCATGCCCCTCTCGGCATTCTAAAGCTGCTACAATAACACCGCCGGGCCGGACAATCCGCTGCGCATTATCTATCGCTTTATATCCCTGATATAAATTAATATCTTTGGGAAATCCAGCACTCACTAGGACGATATCTGCCAATCCCCTCACCTTGGTCCGGTATAGGGAATCGTACAATTTTGCAGCTTCCAAATGAGCTGAAATAAGATTTCCGGCAAATGCCCGAATAAGATTTCTTTGGGTATTCAGCACGAGATTTACCATGAATGCATCTTTTATCATCTTCGATGCCTCAACCATATCATCATGAACGGGATTATTGAGGAGATTGCCTGTTATAGCCTTCTCATCTATAAGAAATGCATGGTTATGGTTAATACTATCCCGTCCGCTAATTCCTGGAAGTATGCTTTTTCGCCCTCCAGAGAAGCCGGCATAGAAATGATATTCTACCTTCCCAGTTGTAATAATATAATCAGCTTCTGCTGCTATTGAGTTAATTGCAACTTCTGTTTTGCGAGAGGTCGTTCCTATTTTGACCAAATTAGCATCACAATCATGGCATACACATGAAATTCG
>CAYGYC010000328.1:0-5252 GCA_964353755.1 uncultured archaeon
ATCCCAAATCCCATCTTCCGTGTAAAACTTCATTGCCGTGCCTCTGACATCGCGAACGGTATCCGCCGATCCTCGTTCCCCGGCTACAGTTGAGAACCGAATAAATAGATCGGTTTTTTTGCCAACTTTTGAGAAGACTTTCGCTTTTGTATATTTTGTAATATCATTAGTTATGGTCAAAGTACCATGTGCACCTGCACCTTTCGCATGAACTACACGTTCTGGAATGCGCTCTCGGTTGAAAGTGGCCATTTTTTCAAATAAGTGAACATCCTGTACGAGCAATGGTCCTCGTTGTCCTGCGGTTAGGGAATTCTGATTGTCTGCTACAGGAGCTCCTCCAGTAGTTGTTAATGTTTCTTCTTTTTTTTCTTTTTTCGCCATTTTGTATCACTTTTTAAGTGTAATCAAATATTTGATATTCTAGCTTGCTTATGGAAACAGATTTATTTAGAGATAGAGGCTAGTTTTACCATTACATTTTGAAACCAAGGAGAAATCCAAATGAGTTATACTCCCGATTACAAATCTTTGAGGAAACACAAAGTTCCGGATTGGTATCACGATGCGAAATTCGGCATCTTTATCCATTGGTCGCTATCTGCGGTGCCGGCGTATGCCGTTGCGGATAAAGGTGATATTAAAGAGATTATGAAAAAAGAAGGGTTCAAGGGTCATTTTAGAAATAATCCTTATGCCGAATGGTATCTAAATACGCTAAGAATTGAAGGAAGCCCCACCCAGAAGTATCATAAGGAGACTTATGGCGAGAATTTTGCCTATGATGATTTTGTTCCTGTATTTAACGATGCCATCAAAACATGGGATCCGAACAGTTGGGCAGAGTTATTTGCAGAGGCAGGCGCTCAATATATAGTCCTCGTTACAAAACATCACGACGGGTTCACGCTATGGCCCAGCAAATACCCTAATCCCCATAAACAAGCCTATCATGCCTCCCGCGACATTGTCGGCGAATTAACAACTGCGGTCAAAAATAAAGGGTTAAAAATGGGGTTTTATTATTCGGGCGCCTTAGATTGGACTTTTAATAAGCAACCTATCCAAGATTTTATGTCATTTATAACAAATGGCTCTCTAGATCCTGAGTATGCAACCTATGTGGATAACCATTGGCGGGAATTGATTGATACCTATGATCCGATGATTCTCTGGAATGACATTGGGTATCCTCCACCAGGGAAAGACAAAGATTTGATGGCGTATTTTTACAATAAGACGCCCGACGGGATAGTGAATGATCGCTGGATGAAATTAAGCAAACGAATCAGGCAAGGGCTTAAATTCTGGCCTATAAAGGCACTGGTAAGCTGGATAGCAAAACGATCCCTAATCAAAGGTGGCACGAACCTAAAACCACCCCACTGTGATTATATCACTCCCGAATATGCCCAATTTAGCAAAATTAAAAAGATAAAATGGGAAACGGTACGTGGAATTGGCAATTCCTTTGGCTATAATAAAATGGAGCCAGCAAGCAATTATCTCTCCTTAAGAGAGTTGGTTCATATGTTTACGGATATAATTAGTAAGAATGGGAATCTTCTCTTAAATGTAGGACCAACGGTGGAGGGGACCATTCCCGATGTACAAAAGCGTCTGCTTAAAGAATTCGGACAATGGCTTAAAATCAATGGAGACGCGATTTATGGTAGCCGGCCCTGGTCACGTGCGGAGGGGCAGACCCTCGAGGGAATTGCAGTACGATATACACAGAAAGAAGAGGCGCTATATCTTTTCTTACTTGGCAAACCTCAAGCACACCGAATTCTGGTAAAATCATTGGTTTTTGATCGAAATTCCACGGTTCAGCTACTGAATGATCCTTCTGATTTAAGTTGGGAACAAATTGGAAAGGATTTACAGATAACTCTTCCGGATAATTTGCCAGAGGCGCCCGCCTATGCGTTTAAAATAAAACCGAAACCACTTAAGTAAAATTCTATTCTTAATTCAAAATCAAATTGACTTGCTTATGAGACGCCAGAGCATAACCCTTGGGCTTATTTTAGCGGGATTTTATTTTAAGGAATTCACGCGCAGCTTGCTACTGCCGAACTTGCTTGTCCTTTCCCATCTTTTCTTCGGAGAAGGGAGTTTTGAAGCTGTCGAAATTGGGTTGCTCATAACTGCGTTGATGGGTGCTTCTGCAATAGCGTGCTTGCTATTCGGAATTTTAGCGGATCGCCGCGATCGAAAATCGATAATTTTAATCTCACTTTGTATATGGGTTAGTGGGTTAGCTATTATTATTTTTACTTTTAATTATTATATTCTACTCATCGGGCAAGTATTACTGGGCTTTGGCTCGGGAGGATACACTCCCGTTGCGCAAGCGATTATTGGCGATGCCACCCCGACTCATAAGAAAGGACAGACCTATGGACTCTCCTCCATGTTAATGGCGCTCGGATTTTTCACAGGCATCCTTATCGCAAGTATTTCATCACCCTTTTGGCAACTGCCTTTTTACATAGCAATAATTCCTTTAGCAATTCTTGGACTAGCATATGCATTTCGAGGGATCTCTTTCCAAATCGGCTTTCATGAAGAAGAATTAAAAGAAACATTTAAAAAGCAGGAAGAATTCTCCTATAATTATAGATTGACTTGGGATTCCTTCAAAGGGCTCGTCCTAAACAACAAGACCAATCTGCTAATTTTTATTGAGGGCGTGTTTTCGGTTCTAGGGTTTTCTATGATTCAGATCTATTTCTTTCCTTATCTGCAAGAGGACCCATCTCACATAACGCCTCTGGTCACAAGTTTAATTATGGTTGTGTTTATAATTCCCGTCAATTTAATTGGAATTTTGTTTTGGGGGCGAGTAGGCGACCATTTCGTAAAAAGATATCCGCGAATACGAGTTTTATTAATTAACTTGAGTTTTCTTGTGACTACACCCCTCTTCATTTTCATTTTCTGGATCAAAGGGTCTCCGGCTACGGAAACCACGACCCTTTGGGCGGCCCTAACTAACCCGGGAATCCTGCTCTTTATTATCATGTTTGCCGTAGGGATGTTTCTATTTGTTATTTATGATGGCAATCAGCCTTCTATCATCAATGCCATTAATTTACCGGAAACTCGCGGATCGGTTTTTGCGTTAAACCGTTTCGTCGAAGAAATTGGCGCGGCGTTGGGACCTCTCATTATTGGCATTATATTCGAATCGGCAGGGAAGAATTATTCCATTGCTATGACCTTAGGGATGTTACTCATGATCCCTGGCACTATTTGCTGGCTCTTGGCATTAAAAACCTACCCTAAGGACCGTTCAATGGTCCAAACCGTCCTTGAAGCGCGAGGGAGAACTGGTAAATCTGATACAACTTAATAAGTTAAATTGTTGGTTTTTTCATTCTGATATCCACTTTGGCTAACTCAACGCGGGTATATTTGCTTAAAAGTTTGGCAACTTTTAGGCGGATTATGTGATTTGCAATCCACCATTCTTCTTCTTTTGTCAAAGGCTGATCATAATACTTGTCGAGCTCAAACGGTTCGCCAAATTCAATTTTGAGTTTGAAGGGGAAGGAGATGGGCGAAAAAAGGATCGGATCAGGCGGGCCATGATCCTGCTTATATTCTTTAAAGATGGGAATAGCCCTATGAAAGCCGAGGGATGCGACGGGGACGATGGGTACTTTATATTTTAAAGCGATGCGAACGATTCCCGGGAAGAATTTATGGAGTACATGGCGTAATTGAAATAATCCGGATTGGCCCTCGGGAAACATGCAGACTAAACCAGGATATTGGCTACCCTTTTTGTGGAGATATGGATTTATATACTGCCATCGAATGCCTCCAGTTAGCCAGAGCGGGATACCTCCAGCAACCCAATACCTACCCCATGCTGAGTTCAGATAATGGTATTTATCCATAATCAAAACCTGAATTTCGCGAGTGGGGTGGCAACAATGACTGATCGCTACAATGTCCATATCGTATCCGCCCGTATGATTTGGAGCAATAAGGGCAGCTCCTTTGGGAATGTTCTCCAGTCCTCGTACTTCTAATCGGTGGAAATATTTGAAATACTGGGAGAAAAGAAAATTATGAATTTTTTGAAAGGTTTGATACTGCACATTTTATAATTATAACTTTTTCAATTCTTAAGAATAATTATTATCTTAGCATTCGTATTTTAGTCAATTAAAAATGTTGTAGCAAGGGGAAATTAGTGGAAAATAAAACCTTTGGATTGCTATGCATTGGTGCTATAATGAGCATAATATCCCTAACTGTTTTATTTTCGTGGTGGCTTTGGAGCAGTTTTGATGGCGTCAATTATGATTGGCAACTCACCGAAACCATTTTTTTAATTTTATTGGTAGGTGGGATTTTTTTAATAATTTTGGGTCTAAATACAGAATTTAATGCATGGTTTGGAGTAGATCAAGAAAAGAAACAGCGTCAAGCCTTTTGTCCATATTGCGGCAAGGAATTGATATACTCTACACAAAAAAATCGATATTATTGCAGTTATTGTAATAAAGCCTTTCGGTTAAGGGATAATACGAAATGATAATCTGCGCGTTGAAGTATACAATATTCCCAAGTTCCTTTGGGATTATTCTTCGCCCAAGTACTTCTAATCAGTGGAAATATTTGATAGTTCCATAAATTACTCAGAAATATTGTAAAGAATTTAACTGAGACACGTACTTCTAATCAGTGGAAATATTTGATAGTTCCTTAAATAATTCTTAATGAAAATTGAGAATGAAGAAAAAAAAGAATTAGGAAAGCGTTGAATAGGGTCGTCTCCGCTGAACGAGAAAAATGAGTGTAAGCAAGCCGATTAACAGATATACGAGTTCAAATCCGGGAATCCCGCCGGGCTCTTCTGGTAGATATCCAAACTTGAGCAGTGCGAAATCAATATCACCCGCCCCGAAACTGTTAGTAGCTCCGATACAGTAGACAAAGCCGCTGGCATCGACCACCGCGTCATTGCCATAATCGGCACCAGCAGTACCCCACGTGATGTTCCAGAGTTTCGTCCCAGTCGTGGCAAACTTGACCAGCGCCAAATCAAACAGACCCGCCCCAAAACTGTAAGTCGTCCCGGTACAGTAGACTGAGCCACTAACATCCACCGCTATCCCCCAAACCTGCTCATCAGAAACGCCGCCCCACGTGCAGTTCCAGAGTTTCGTTCCAGTCGAGTCAAACTTGACCAGCGCAAAATCAAAGTTACCCGCCCCAGAACTGGAAGTATACCC
>CAYGYC010000329.1:0-5226 GCA_964353755.1 uncultured archaeon
ATATGGCTATTGGGGGGATGCCTATGCGCCATCACCTGTGAAATCGGGAATTAAAACAGGGGCATCAACGGGAATACCGAAAGAACTTACCATTGAACAAATTAAAGAGATTATTGAGGATTATGCAAGAGCAGCGCTCCTTATGAAAAATGCAGGGATAGATGCAGTGGAAATCTGTGGAAATACGGGTTATTTACCGGCTCAGTTCATTTCTAAATTTACTAATAGACGAACGGATAAGTATGGTGGAGAAAAAGTAACGGATCGAATGACCTTTAATGTGGAGCTCCTTCAGCGGGTGCGTGATGCTGTAGGATCGGATTATCCCATTATATATCGGATGCCGGCAGATGATTTACTTCCGAATTCCACCACTTTTAAGGATTATGCGACAATTGCGCCGTATCTTGCAGAAGCAGGGGCGGACTTGCTTCATTGTGCAGGAGGGTTCCATGAAAGTCGAGTTCCTCAACTCACAATGGGAGTGCCACATGCCTTTACTGCCATTCTAGCAGGGCATATTAAAAAAGCGGTAAATATTCCAGTAGCTCTCTCACATCGTATTCATGATGCTGAAACAATGGAACATATACTTATTGCGGGTTTGGTAGATATGGTTGGCCTCGGACGCCCTCTTATTTGTGATCCAGAGCTACCCAATAAACTCCAAGCGGGTCAGTTGGATGAGATTCGTTGGTGTGTCGCCTGCAATAACTGTTTCGATAGCGTTTTTCAAGCCCAACCGGTGGCGTGTTTTCAAAATATCAGGGCTGGAAATGAACTGCGATATAATATTACTCCAACCAATACTCCTAAAAAAGTGGTCATCGTAGGTGGTGGTGTCGGTGGAATGGAAGCAGCTCGTGTTTTGAAGTTGCGGGGACATGAGGTACTCCTGTATGAGAAGGATTATTTAGGGGGCGATTTATTCATAGCATCAAAACCTCCGGGTCGAGAAGAACTCTGGAGAGCCTTAGATTACCTGATGAATCAAATGATCAAACTCAATATTGACATAAGAATGAATACGGAAGCAACTGTAGAAATGATCCTTAAAGAAAAGCCAGATGCCGTTATCGTGGCGACGGGAAGTTTAGCAATCATTCCGCCCATTCCTGGAATTAAGGGACAAAATGTTGTCATGGCCAAGGATGTACTCTTGGATAGAGTGGATGTGGGTGATAAAATCGTGATTATCGGCGGCGGGGCTACAGGAACGGAAACCGCCCTATACATTGCCCGGTTAAACACGCTCCCTTCGGAGAATGCCATGTACCTAGTCCAGAATAATGTCCTCTCCTTTGAGGAAGCCTTCGAAAAATGGCGCTATGGAAAGAAAGTGACCGTTTTAGATATGCTCCCGAAATTCGGAACAAATATCGGGCAAACCACTCGCTGGACGATTCTTCAAGAACTAGCCTGGCGCGGCGTGGAGTTAATTCCCAATGCTACCGTCGAGAAAATAACAGAAAATGAAGTCCTTTACAAAGTAGGTGAGGATAAGAAATCGATTGCCTGTGACACCGTGGTCATCGCCGCGGGTGTCAAGGAGAATAATAAACTCTATGAAAGTTTGAAAGGCAAAGTCAAAGATTTACGTATTATCGGGGATGCCAAACGCCCTCGTAAAGCTATCGAGGCGCTCGAAGAAGGCTTCAAAGCCGCCTTGCGCATTGAGTAAATCCCTTTCCTTTTTCTTTTTCCCGATTTGCTAGATATCGGATGGATTGCAAATCGGGCTGGATAATGCTTACCTGATTACTTCTTATTTTTTTACTTTTACTTTTTAAGACCGAAATTATAAATAGTGCTCATACAAATTAATCATGAAATCTGAGGAAGAGAAGAAAAATGAAGAAGAAATTATTCAGTATAATAGGACTCTTAATCCTCACCAGTTGGTGTGTAGTAGTTGCATACACCCCGGAACCCCTTTTAACCGACCCACAGAACGATGTTCTTAGATATAAAGCAGCAGAGGGCCAATCTTCAGGGACTTCAGGCGCGTTTCATCCAGAGATTGATATTAAGGCGGTCTACCTCAATAATACGGACTTCATCATAGAATTTTATGCACCATTTAATACAAGCAGTGCAGAACATCAGATTTTTATCAGCTTTAATAATGATAGCGATGATGCCCACGAGTTTTCGATATTCTATAATGCAGGGGAAGCTCATTTATATCTTCTTCCTAATCCTCCTGCTGTATATTGGGATGCCGATCTATCTCAGTGGACTTCCACGCATACCGTCTTGCCTTCTTTGAAAATAAATAATTTAGTGATATTTGAAACCGTCTTAGTGGCGATTCAAAACGTTGAAACGTCCGCCTTTGATATCCATATATTCTTTTGGGGTGAAGACGTAGACGAAGAGTGGACGTATATAGATGAGGCTTCTTATGATAATTCTCCCATTCCAGCATTTGCCGGGATATATCTATTCTTCGGCTTTCTGATGTTACTCGGAGTAATCTTTTTCCTACGAAGGTCTTATACGATTAAAGTGAAACGGGAGTAACAGTGATTAAGTAAATTCTTTACGGTATTAATTAGTAAAGCTTCATATTAAATAAAATTAAGTGGAGTGGAATTCATGCATATAAAAGCTAAAAATGGTGTATTTTTCATTACGCTCTTCATTATGGCCCTGTTTTATATTCCGTCGATTTCAAATGCGAATCCAGTGCCAGTAGAAGGCCCGTTTCTATCGAGTACTATAACCCCACTGAACCAAACTGCAATCTACCTCAAATCAGAAGTCATTAGCGCGAATATCTCAACTGTTATCAATGAGAAAGCGGAATATACTCTAAGAAACATTGAAAGTAAAGAGGTAAATCTCTCCATAGCTCTCCCTTTTGATTCTATGGGTGTGTATACTATTGATTATCTCCAATTAATAATCAATGGGACTAGTAGCCCATACACTTGGAGTACTATCCACTTTATTAACCTGAATAATCATGAAGTAACTTACCGAGCAATTGTATTTAATGTCTCATTCGGTCCATTTGAAGAGATATTGATAGTAGCTAATTATTCTAGAGAGATTGGTTATGCTGTGGATGATGATTTTTCTTATATCTATTTAACAGAAACGGGTCTATTTTGGAATAAATCCATTGAACATGCGCAATTTAACTATCGATTGAATAAAACTATTGGAAGAATTTCTATAACGGGCTTAGATAACTATTCACAATATACAGATGGCGACTTTTTGGTTGTGTCTCAAGAATTTACGAATTGGACGCCCCAAGAAAATATTCGTATACATTTTGATGTTCCTGGAGTGCCCGGGTTTGAATTATATCTCACGTTAATAACAATAACTGCTGTAGGAATATTATTGAGCTTGATAAAAAGGGATAAGTTCAAAATCAGAATGAGAAATTAATGATTGGCTTTTTATTAATTTTTTATTTTAAAGGGAGGGGGTATTGGCCGAAGCGGTGGGCAGCTTCGACCATCCACTGAAGATTTTGGATAGGAATTGCCGGGTGCATATTGGAGGCGGAGAGAATGAAGCCGCCTCCTGAACCTGCCGTTTGAATAGCATATTTTACGGCAGCGTCGACCTGAGCTTTATTACCCTTGGTTAATATTTTTCCAGTATCAATGTTCCCCAGAAGGCAGAGTTTAGTGCCTACTTTTTTCTTAACTACCGCTAGATCAACTCCGGCAGTGGGTTCAAGACTATGAAGCCCATCAAAACCACTATCCACGATAAAATCGAGTAAAGGGGTAATATGTCCATCCGAATGTAATATAATTTTCCCTTTACGCTCATGCACTGCGTCCGTCAGCCGTTGATAACAGGGAAGGAGTAGTTCATTGAATAATTTGGGAGACATGAAGGGTCCTGTTTTGAACGCTAAATCAGCTGATTCTACAAAGACTTCGGCACCTGCGTCTAGATACGCATTATCCCAAGCAATTGTGAAATCGGTATAAGCGTTAAAGACTTCCGAAATAAATTCAGGATTGGAATAGAGTTGTTTGGAAAAGAATTCTATGCCCAATCCTTGCCATGCGCTTTCGAAGATCCCTGCCAGATCATTGGTGACCATAATGAGCACATCATCTTTGTACTTTTTATTGATACGCCGATAATAGCGTTTGGCCATTTTACAATATTTAGGAGTCGCCTGCTCCTCGAGATTTTGCTTAAGAACTTCCCATTTTTCGATAGAATTGACGGTCCCATATTTATAAAACGGGTAAAAATTACCGGCATTATTTTGAAGTTCCCAGATGCGCCCAAAAATGTCCCGCATTTCGTGGTCGTTAATGTATTCAAAAGGAACGATTCCGATCTGGGTCGTGTCTAATCCTAAGTCAAGAACCGCTTCGACCATCCGCGCAAAAATGGAGGATTCTAGCTCTTCTGCAAGATTGTTTAATTGCTCTAGCCAATCATCGGGATGGTCTTCTTGTATTTGTTTTACCGTTTGAAAATCGTCCTTTTCAGGCTTACCCAACACATTATCCACATTATTCGCATCAAGGTAGATAACGTGTGTAGGCACTTGATCAGGTTCCTCGAAATTCAGTGCGGCTAATACGCGTTCTCGTCGATTCATAACTATTCCTCAGTCTGGCAGATTACTAGGATTAGTATGTTGGATTCATTATTTAAGAATTTAGACTAATTTAGAGAAATAGAGGATAAGTCCAACACCAACCGGGACGACGAAATTATCATCCAGCCAATAATTAGTGGGGATCATACTTTCAACAATGCTTGCAAACGATGCTGCTATAAGTGCGGATAACCAATAGAATTGCCATACTTGCCCTGCAATCAGATACGCGGCTAATATCCCTAAAAAGCTGGATATAAAGAAGGTGACGCTCCCCTCCACTGATTTAGTTTTATTATAGGGTAATTTATGTTTGCCCCATCGTTCTCCAATAATTGTGCTGAGACTATCCCCGAGTGCGAAAGTCATTACGGCGGCGAGCGTAATGATTTGCCCGAATAATCCTACAATCGCAATGGCGGCTAACAGCCATAAACTAGGATAAAAGAGCTTTGGTTTTGCGGTAGATTCTTCCCGCCGTCCTAGGCGCCCGATGAAAATTAAGGTTTTGGTGTAGATACTGGAAATATTCTTCTTGACATAACAGATTTCATGAATTAAAAACATGAGGAAGAAAGTAAAGGCTATCCAGGAGAGTTGACTGGGTGAAATAATGGCAAAAAAAACCATGAAAAGCC
>CAYGYC010000330.1:0-5226 GCA_964353755.1 uncultured archaeon
TCGCATTACCATCTCTTCTACGATCCCCTTCCCTACCAAATAAAACTCGATAGTATTATTGTCACTAGCATGTTTTACATTCTCTAGATAGAACTGAATCACATCATTACTGGAATAGTTAATAAATAATGAATCCAATGACCAAAAGGCTATGATAAGCTTTCTATCAGATTTTAATTCTTTTCGCAGTGCTTTTAAAGTTAAATTTAATTCGTGGAGTTTAATCGAAGTATAATATCGTGAAGAAGAAGTGGAATAGGTATTTACGATAGAAAAATTTTCGGATTCTTTAATTGCTAGTTCCTCCAATAAACAATGTGGAATTGGTTCTAATATCACTAAAATTGTTTTGAAATTATCACGAATATATTCTTGAATTAACTTTAGTAAAATTAATTCCCCTTTTGCATTAATATCTTCAATTATGAGAAAATTTTGTTCTTTAGGAATTTTTTTTCCGAAGAGGAATTCAACCGAAAATTCTGAAGCACTTTCCATAGTTAGAACCCAATTAATACTTAAAGATAAAGTCGGGGATCATTTTTTGCAATGTTAATGATATTATCAACCTTATCCAATTCTATTCCTGGAATTTTATAAATTCTCTCATTAATAAATTGCCGTAATTCTTCTTTATCCTCTAAAATTACCATAATTATGGTAGTATTTTTTTCTGCTAGTTCAAAAATCATTTTAATCTCTCTAATTTCCTTCAATTGAGAGATGATATTTTGGAAATTTTGTGGATCTATTTTAAGATTCATTAAACAAGTTACTTCTTTACCTACTTTTGTTGGATTTACTATTGTAACAAAGCCTTCAATCCATCCATTCCCCTGCATTTTGTTCACTCGATCACGCACCGTTGCATCACTTACCCCTGTTCTCCGGGCGATTTCACGATAGGAAGTTCGAGAATCCATTTGCATTATATTTAATATACGAATATCTAACCTATCTTGCTTTTTATTACGTTTCCTGGATGGAATTTCCCTGGGTAATATCGGTCGATACGATAAAATTTTCACTAAGTCTCCTCGTACATTCATATTTAATTTATATTTATAAATTTCCTCAGTTATTAACCCTTCTTTTTGAACAATCTCACTACAATCATAACAAAGAAATTGCGTTTCTATCTTTGGGGTGATTTGCCCACAGGATTCGCATTTAATTGCGTTAGAAATTTGAAAATCTATTTTCTCTTCTTTTAATTCTCCACCACACTCAGGACAAAATTGTGAATTTTTTTTATTCACTATCTGCTCTCGAGGCCCCAAGTGTCCGCAGGCTAAATGTTCGAAAATTTCAACAGGTTTTACTTCAGTATTGCCACAGGCTTGACATGATGGATAATAATGAACATGAATACTGCCACAGTTTGGACATTTAAAAATATAATTAAAAAAATCTCGTTCTAAAATACCTGTATTATACAGAACTGCCAGGGTTTCTATTGTTTGAGAAATATCCGACTCCAATAAACGCTCAATCTCAGGATAACGACAGCCAAAAGCACTTGTACTATCATATTTTGGTATAATTTCCTTTAATTTACCGGAAATTAATTGCTCAAAAAAATTCCACAATTTTGGATCTAATAAAAGAGAATTCTTAGATTCATTAATGCTCATTTCCTCAGCCTACATATTATTGACTCTCAATACTTGATGAAGATTTATTAAATCTAATAATAATCTATTCAAGAAATAATATTAAATTATTTCACTTATAATAACATTAGATTAGACCAAATTTTCACTAATTAATCCTAGCCCTCATTTATAAAGCTTATAAATTTTTGAATTCTGACTTCCAAAATTTTTAAAAGTAATTCTTTTTATCTAAAAAGTCAAAGTTTGAATTAATATTAGTTCTCATTGCAAAGAATATTTTGCCTTTTTTTTGAGATCTCAAGAAAAAAATAACTTATAATCTTTAAGTTCATTATCAAATACTTTCTAATAAAATCCCTTTTTAATAGCGTTTATTTCATTCCTAGCTTCCAAAGATCTATTACATAAATTTAGTGGAATTCTTTGTATCGGTGTTACTAATGTTATTGTCTTTTTATGTTTTAAAAAAATCGGGGATATTATTATACTCTCAACAAGTCATAATGAACGAGTCTTTAGAAAATCAACCACATTCATTATTGGTAGCGGGCTTTTTTAGTGCCATCGAACTTTTCGCACAAGAATTTGTCAAACGAAACTTAGATATGATTGAAATGGGCGAATATAAATTGAATTTTTCGTCTCAAAACAGTATGGATTGCATATTTTGCCTAGTTTTTCAGAAAAATGAGGAGGAACCCAAGTATAAATACCTATTAAATACGTTAAAAGCACTTTTTATTAATAAATTTAAGAAGGAAATTGAAGGAAATCCTTTAAATGTATCACCTTTCAAGAAATTTGACCCAATCTTAGCGATGATTCTTGAAGCATTCGAAATCAAAAATGAAACAATTAAACTTGAACATTTCTTATGCGGATTTTCAGGCGAACTACGAGATTTTCAGAGTAAAACGGGTCTTACATGCCCAAACTGTAAATCCGCTCTCACTCAGCTAGGCATAGATTATCGAATAAAATCAGTTTAAATGGGAAAGTTATGAAAACGGTAGTTTTATCTTATTTTCATTCGGTTTACGGTCCCAAGGTGCTAATTCAAAACCCACAGAAATTGTCTGATGAAGTGGTATTAAGTATCGCTAAGCTTATAGATTCCGTGTTTGAAAAGGGGTTTTTTATTCATAAATTTTCCAATAAAATTACAGCCAACTATTTTTTTGATGTTACTTCTCCGTGGGCGCGTGGAAATAGAGAAATGGCTTTGATTTCTGTCGCATTTGATTCCGATCAGCAAGAAAATCTCTCGATTTATGAAACACCTTTAACTGAATTTGTCACCAAATTTTTAAAGGTTCCTGATATCTACCAATGCTTTTATATTTCTGAATTTTCAAAATTGAAATCTAAAGAGGCAATTAATGAGAAATTTCAAGAGGCTCAAAAGCTTGTTCATGATTTACTAAGTGTTTTGCCTCTTGAAACTGTATCAATACAGGGGAGAGCTGCCAAATTATTTATTTTTGGCTTGGATGGGGCCGGAAAAACAACTTTATTGAGTCGCATTAAAGATAATACTTTCATTCAAACTGCGCCCACCTTAAATGTTAATGTGCTCCAAATTATATTAAATAATCTCCAAATCGTCTGTTTTGATGTTGCCGGACAAAAGAGGTTCCGCAATTCTTGGAGAACTTTTATGAATGCTACGAATGGATTGATATTTGTGTTTGATTGTTCTGTTTTTAATAGGATAGATGAAGCCAGGGAAGAGTTATGGAAAGTTTTAGAATACGAAGAGGCCCAAGGATTACCTCTATTGATTCTCTCCAATAAAATTGACCTTGCACCTCATGGAACTACCAACCAACTAATTGAAGGGCTTCGCCTTAATGAACTGAGAAAGAGGGACTGGAGAATTATTGAAACAAGTGCATTGAATAATATTGGGGTTCAGGAAGGTTTTACTTGGGTTTCCAAACAAATTCTAAAAAGTTGGACTAATTTATTATAGAATAATTAATTATAATTGGGATAATCGTGCCGAAAGGAATTGGAGTTATTCGCTGGAATAATCAATTAGGGCCTTATCTTGATATTAAATATCCCGAAGATGTTACCTTAACATCCCCTGAAGTTGTGAATATTTATACGGCCCAAACTATGGGAGATATTGCCAAACCACGATTTTCCGCGTTGGATACCGATAATTTCAAAATAGTATCTTATTTTGGAGGAATGGAAGACCCATCTATGTTAATCCTTTTCCTTGAGAAATATGAAAATTCAGATGATTTTAGGAATTCTCTAATTGATGCTTTCATGAGCATGCCCAAAGAGACACCCTCGTTAAACCAGTGGTTACCTCAAATTTGGGAAAATTTCAAAAAATTACAGCCGAAAAAAGAGCAGGATTCCCAATTCCAAAAAAAATTAGGCAAAATCCTCAGTGAACTTAATGCCCGAGAAATTTTTGAATTAAATCCGGAATTTAATTTTGAAAAGGGTGTTATCTACCCACAACTCAAAGATATTAAAGATATTTCTGGTTTAGAATTAAAGCGTCTTCTTGAACAACTTGCTAATATAGGATATTTAATACGCGAAATAGTTGATGGGCTTTTGACCTGCCCCGATTGTAGTTCTACGAAACTACAAATTAAATTAATTTGCCCCATCTGTAATTTTAACGCACTCGAAAAAACGCTCATAACCGAACATTTTATTTGTGGCCTTAAGACAATAAGTCGAAAATTTATTACTTCTACTGGGATGTTTTGCCCTAAATGTAATTTAGAACTAAAAACGGATGGAATTGATTATACAAATGTAGGTATTTTTTATTATTGCCATAAATGTAAGAATTATTTTAATATACCATCCAAATTCTTGCTTTGCCATAATTGTGGATTAAAATTTCCTGAAGAAAATGCCAATTTAACTAATATAATTGGTTATAAAGTAAATAAGGAACAACTCCGCAAATTCCTTGAAGATCCTGATAAATTCTTGATAGGAGAGAGATAATAATATGAGTAAATATATTCTTAAAAAGAAAATAATAATTGTCGGATCTTATGCTGTTGGAAAAACTTCGATATTAAATAGCTTTATTCATCGACGCTTTGAGATAGATTACAAAGCCACTCTTGGGGTCAATATTCTCGCCAAAGAATATCAGTTGAACGATGAGGTCACGGTAGGTTTTACATTCTGGGATATTGGTGGACAGAAACTATTTCAACATATCTATCCTAGGTTTTTTGGCCAATCTAATGCCGCTTTAATTGTCTTTGATGTCACTCGAATGGGCAGCTTTGATGAAATAATGACGTGGCACGCATCTATTCTGAATTATGTTCAGACTAAAATACCAATTCTTCTGCTTGGAAATAAGATTGATCTGGTCGAACAGCGTGAGGTTACTGCGGATATGGCGATTGACCTTGCAAAAGAACAGGAGTTCTTATATCTTGAGACATCGGCGAAAACTGGCAAAAATGTTGATACTGCATTTAAAAAGTTAGCTGAATCTATCGCTGAGAGACACAAAAATCTTTGAATTATGATATTCTAACTTTTTTTCCCTTTTTTCAATCTTAATACAAAAACAGTCCCTGTGGGCTTATTATCCTCCACAAATATTTCGCCC
>CAYGYC010000331.1:0-5214 GCA_964353755.1 uncultured archaeon
GCTTTGGAAAGTAATGGAAAGGGATAATTAGAGGCGTATAAATCCATAATTTCCCTTTCATAATAATAAATGATGGAAGGGTTATTTTCGGCTCTAACGATATTTTCATAATTCAGATGGACCAAGATACCCGTGAGTTGTTCGTAATAAAGGTGAGTTACTGTGATATATTCTACTCCATTTGTGGCACTATAGGTAGTTTGAACTAATTCATAGGTGGCAAAACTTCCAGCTCCGACATTTTGCGTATTTTCTGCGATGACCGTCCAATCCCCTACCTTCTCGCCTACGGCGATGGTCGCATGAATCCACCCGAAGTATTCGCCCTGAATTCCAAAATTCTCGCCATGAGATCCGAGGGCTAATCCCCGATTAAAGAAACTCTGATTAAGGGTGCGGGAAGGAGTGGGGGGATCCAACTGGCTGAGAATAAAGATTTTTAATGTTCCCCCTAAGCTGTTACTCACATTTATCTTGGCATAATGTAATTGCGAATCCACCTCATCGACAATCACATACAGCTCTTTATTATTTACCGAAGAGTAAGTATTATTCGCACCAGAATAAGTTATTTGAAAGCCATAGCGAAAATAAGTCCCGGCTTGTATATCCTTGACGGTTCCCTTACTCGTACTAATGGAAATTAGTCCTAATATGAAAAATGTGACAAGTACTCCAATAATGATGAGTGTATACATTGATCCTTTTTTCATAATTATCCTATCCTTTCGATATTCACGAGGATGAAGAGATCTATTTCTTGAAGTGAGTTAAATATCTATTTTTTTAGGCTTAATTATTTTTGGCAACCTTTTCAAAAGAGATTATTTTTAATATAAAAAATGCGTTGGGATATTTGGAGACGATGAAGACAAATCCGGTTCTCCGATTCATAAATGACGAGTATACTACCTCGGAGTCTCCAAATAGTCGAGTTGAGTTGAGGAACTGATTAGTCATTGAAGATACCCGTTCATGTAGGGCTGTTTGGTCATATAGACCATGGAAAAACTGCATTAGCAGCGAGATTAAGCGAAATAGTTTCGACAGCAGGGCTTGATAAACACCCGCAATCGCAGCAGCGGGGTATTACAATTGATATCGGCTTCACGGCGTTTGAATTGAGGGAATATCTCGTGGTGTTGGTAGATGCTCCCGGGCATGCCGATTTAATAAGTAATGCGGTGGCTGCGGCAAATATTATTGATACGGCAATCTTGGTCATCGCGGCAGATGAAGGGCCTATGATTCAAACGGGGGAACATATTTTAATTCTGGAAAACTTTGGACTGAATTTAATAATTGCTCTGAATAAACGTGATCTGGTAGATCAACAGAAGTTGGAGAAAACTATCCAGAAGATTCGAGCCATCTTAAAAGGGACCGCATATGAGACTGTAAAAATCGTTCCAATCTCTGCCAAAACAGGTGAAGGAATTGACGACCTAAAAGAAGCCTTATACTCTATTTTAAAACCACCCGAACGAAAACGCGAGGGGGCTTTCAAAATGCCAATAGATCATGCATTTCCAATCAAAGGAGCGGGGACGGTATTAACGGGGACTATCCATCGGGGAGAAATTTCTGTGGGGGATGCCATTGAGATTGTGCCCTTGGGAATTTCCGGGAAAGTCAAAACGATTCAAAGTTTTAAGGATAGTTTAACCACAGCAGTTGCTGGAGCACGGGTAGGTATCGCAATTGCGGGAATTGATGCGCAAAAAGTGTATAGGGGCTGTTATGCAGCCGCGCCGCAGACCTTAGTGAAGACCAATAAAGTATGTGTTAAAGGGGAGATTACCAGGTTATTCAAAGGAGTGATAAAACCGAAAATGCAAATTCATATTACAGTGGGGATGCCTACGGTTTCTGGGATAATTTATCCGTATGAACTCGCCGAGGGTAAAAATATTCTTCTGGATGAGGTTCATCCCGGGGAGACTTTCCTGGCGTATATTCTATTGAATGAATTCGTTGCAGTAGATATGGGAGATCCAATCCTCCTTTCACGGCTTGATCTGCCTCCTACGATGCTCCGGATAATGGGGAAAGGGATGATAATCAATCCAACGCCACAAACCGTAGAATTCTTCCGGGAGCGGGAGAAGGTGGGAGTGGTTCGAATTCCTGTTCATAAGAGAGGAAGTATAGTGGATGGAATGGTACAAAGTAAAGAGGGGGCGCAAAGAATGATCGGGGAGAATGTAATAACGGAAACAGGGATTGAGGGAAAAATAATTTCTTCGTTCGCTACGAAATCTTCTTTAATAATAAATTTTTCCAAGCCTCCTCAAGAAAATGAGAAGGTATTCTTAAGACGGTTAAGGAAGTTTAAGCCTTGAAAGATTTGAAACTAAGATTTGAAGATTTGATTCCAGCTAATATCGAGAAGAAAGGACAAGTCGTGTTAAAGAGCCTACTTCAGCCTATCAAAATCTTGTGGGAACAACGAAAAATTCCGGAGGAGGGGTGGAATGATGAAACGATTGAGTTGTGTTTGAATATATTTGCTTGGATGGATACAGATAAAGATCCGAATGCAGTGCGAATTGGCGAGCGAGAGGCGAGGGTGGCTTCGCCTCTAATATCCAAGTTAGCTTATGGATTCAATCATGGGATCGGAAGGAGCGGCGATATTACAGCAGCTCAACCTAAAGCACCCGGTTCTTCGATTGTATATCAAATAGCCAATCGCCTGGCACTCCAAGCATTGAAAAAGTTCGGTACTCCGAATTTGAATAAGGCGCTAATAATGCCGCTTTCGACAGGAATGAGCATTGGGCTCACTTTTGCCGCGGTTAGAAAGAAAGTTAAATCAAGAGAAGTCCTTTGCACCCGAATAGATCACACCTCTCCCCTGAAAGGGTTAGAATTAGTCGGGCTGTCGCCTCTAATTATTGAGGGAACGTTGGTGGGTGATGCGGTCCAAGTAGATCCTGATAAAATTAAGGAAGCGATCAATGAAAATACCATGGGGATTCTCTCCACAACCACCTTTTTTCCACCACGCGAACCCGACCGGGTCAAGGAGATCGCGAAAATTGCGGAGGAGCATGATCTCTATCACGTGATTAATAATGCGTATGGGGTACAAAGCCGGGAAATTATGAAACGCATCCAAGGTGCCATAGATTCGGGACGCGTAGATGCCGTTATTCAGAGTACAGATAAAAATTTCTTGACACCAATTGGGGGCTCAATCATTGCTTCCCCTTCTGAAGCTTTGATTGATGAAATCAGTCAGTGTTACGCTGGAAGGGCTAGTGCTGCCCCGATCATCCAATTCTTAGCAGCTATTCTATCTCTGGGCAGTAATAAATATGAGCAATTACGGGATAATCAAGAAAAGAATCGCATTTTATTAGAAACTCTTTTGAAAGATCTGGCATCACGATATGATGAACGCCTTTTACAGGTCGATAATCCAATTGCATGTGCCATGACGCTCAATCATCGCGATCCTAAGGCGATTGGTGGAATTCTTTACGAATTACGCGTTTCAGGTCCTCGCGCCTATAGAACAGGTGAGAAAGGCGCCTGTTATGATAATTATCCCCACAATTATCTCTGTTTAAATGCAGCCATAGGAACTCCAGAAGCAGATATTCGAGAAGCAGTTCTACGCCTTGAAAAGGCGTTAAAACAAGCCAAATAACCGATAGGTAAGTTTATATGTGAGGTTTTAAGATGTTTTGCTAACCTTTGAACCGCGGTGAATCCCCATAAATATAATAGATTTAACTAATATACAAGAAATACTGGATAATTTTCCGACGAAATGTAAAGAAGTATGTATCGATTTATCGCCCGCATTTGCTTTTGATATTGTATATTACGCGGTGAATACGCCAAGATCTTATTGTATTAAATTAGAAGAAAGCATTGAAACCAGTGAATATTCTGCGGAGGCGCTCATTTCGCTCGCTACTTCCGCGGCAGAACAGATTCTAGTTAAAATTCAAGGGGATTATCTTAAAAAAATTACTCTTTCGGTATGGTCCTATGACGAGCAAATTCTCGACAAGTTTTTAACAATTACAGAAAACCGCGTAACTAAATTGGTGGAAAGTTTAAAAAAATGTGCTGCCGTTCGATTAGAAGACCTCCGGAGCGGGATTACGATTTTGAAGGAATTAGATCGCGTCTATTACTATTCCTTAAGTGGGGAAAAATACCGCCGAATCTATTTCCTGTTAGCCGACAGTCGGGAGCGACTCTATAAAATTATGATAAAAGGACTTTATGGGAGTTTTAATCCGGCGCTAATTGAAATGCAGACGTATTTAGGGTTGCTGTTGCGCGCTGATCAAGAGAGTTTAATCAAAGAACCAGATGCTATGAAAGTGGGATTAGCCACATTGAAATGGAAGGATTGGATAAGTGTATTACTTCAAACAATAGTGAATCCTGAAGAAGATTAAATATTTTGGCGGCAACCTGGCGGAATCGGACCGCATACTCTCGTCAAGTATACCGGATTTGAAGTCCGGTGCCGGGGACCACCCTAGCCACAGGTCGCCATCATTAGGTGTGTGGAATCCTCTCTAGGATTATTATTTTCCACAGGATGAACAAGGCCCACTGGAGGCACAAGGCCCACACCCAGTACCGCCAGTAACCACGCGATTTTCAGCATATAACTTCGTCCAACAGTCTTGACACACGTAGATACTTCCTAATTCTTTATGCCGCGCTAAAAGTAGAGGTAAATCCGATCCGGTTTTTTGACACAGGTCACATTTCATCATACGCTACCTTCCATTTGCTAATTTCTTATATAACAGAAGAATTAACATATCTTAAAATATATGATCAAAATTCCATTAAAAACTTTAAGCGAAGGTTGATAAGGTGAAAATCAAAGATCTTGCAGAATCCATTGCGCAATTTGAGGGGATTCAACGGAAATACCCGATTGCAGAAATCATTTTGCCGTTGACCCAGAGTTTAATGTACAAATATCCACCCCTTGAAATTATCAGGAGCTTTGGGGAAGATTCTGCGGTGCTGGGGATCTCGGATATTTCGTATACGCATTATTTTCTGTTCGCGATGGATGGGATGTGGACAAAGTTAATTGAAGCCGATCCGGTAATTGCGGGGTATTTTGCCGTATTGGTGAATGTGAATGATGTGGTTTGTAAAGGAGGCATTCCCATTGCGTTAGTAGACATGCTGGCCTACAAAAGTGAAACCGTGGGGAGCGCCTTGGTT
>CAYGYC010000332.1:0-5208 GCA_964353755.1 uncultured archaeon
CCCGTTGCCTCTATCGACGGGATAGGACATCTTTGTCCAACTTTATAGATAGAGTATCCTTGGGCATTTCCAAAAAAGGGATTGTCGCTTGGAATGGAATAGGGACTTCCATGGTCTACATCGATCCGTAGAATCGCCCCTAATAACTCTGTCAAATCCTGTGATCTATTCTCGGGATCGCCTGCCGAGCCACCATCACCCAAAGCGATATAGAAATAACCATCCGGTCCGAACGCAATTTGTCCTCCATTGTGATTCGTATAAGGCTGATTAATTTCCAAGATAATAGTCTCAGTACTCACATTTACCCGATTCGGATTATCTTTACTCACCGTATAACGTGCTATAACGGTCTTTAATGTTGGTGGGTTGCCTCCGGTTGTGTAATCGACATAGAGATAACCATTTATGGTAAAGTTGGGATGGAATGCTAGTCCCAATAAGCCTCGTTCGCCCGAAAAGGTTACCTGCGATCGAATGTCTAAAAATACTTCCGAGCTGATGCTCTCCTGACTATTATTAAAAACCCGAATGATTCCTGCCTGTTCTACCACAAAAAGTCGGTTCAAAGAATCTGGCGCATGATATATTCCCACCGGATAACTAAAAATTAAATTCGGAAATGCCTTTTCGATGGTAAAATCGGTCGAACTGCTGCGTTTGACTATTAAAACGATCGGGATGGTTATGCCGATTATGATCAGCAGAATTAGAAAAACTGACCAAAATCGTTTATTCTGCAGACCCATGGAATAAAATCCTAGTCTTAAATGTTTTAATAGATCGGCAATTTTTATGTGCTACAAATGCGAAAAACGGAGCGTAGGAGGCGGGACGAATGGTTTTAGCAAACCCCTCCCACAGAAAATTATTTGCAACCCGGAGAAGCGCCTAGTAAAAAATTGCGATATTAGGCTAGATACAGTGTCCTAATTTGTTCCTCTTTAGAGTAGACATTAAATATCAGAATTTATTTAATAACCATAAATCAGATAATACTTATTAAAGTGAGAAAAACCAAGTTCTTATAGGCTGAATGAGTAGTAAGAACTTGACCATGGAATCAATCAATGAATTGGGATAGGTAAAAATGTCGCAAGAACTTTTCAAGCATGCTATGAATATTGCGAAAAAAGCGATCCAGTATGATGAGAGCGGTCAACAGAGCATGGCAGTGAATAATTATGTTGAAGCAGCGGATATTCTCATGCGCTTCATCAAAACGTCCAGTAATCCGGAGATGAAAAAGATTTGCTTTTCCAAAGCGGAACAATATTTACAACGGGCAAGAGAGCTGCGAGACACCATTTCGCCAGAGGGAAAAACCATACAGACTCCCGAGGGCCCTAGGAAAGTGACCAAGGAAACCTCGCAATTAAGAGAGGCCCTAGCAGAAACCATTATCATGGAAAAGCCGGACGTCGCCATGGAAGATGTGGCTGATTTAGAATCTGCCAAACAAGCTTTGCGGGAAGCCATTGTCCTTCCAATGCAGCGACCCGATCTCTTTAAGGGAGCCCGAAAACCGTGGCGAGGGGTCCTGCTGTATGGTCCTCCGGGTTGTGGAAAAACTCTGTTAGCAAAAGCCATTGCGAGCGAATGTAAAGCGACTTTCTTTTCTGCGGACGCTGCTTCGCTCGTTTCTAAATGGTTGGGTGAATCTGAGAAGTTAATTAAGGAATTATTCCGACTAGCGAAAGAGCAACAGCCCTCTGTAGTATTTATAGATGAAGTCGATTCTGTTGCCTCGGCAAGAGGAAGCCGCGATGAGATTGGGGGCGAGAGGCGCATAAAAACCCAGTTACTGACAGAGATGGATGGAATATCAGGAAAAGCCCAAGATCGCATTATGGTCTTAGCTGCCACCAATCGCCCCTGGGAAATTGATCCTGCCTTCCGCCGCCGCTTTGAAAAGCGGGTTTACATTACATTACCGGATGAGGTTGCTCGGAAAAAAATGTTTGCGATTCATACGCATGAGATTCCGTTTGAGGCCAATGTGAGTTTTGATGAATTAGCGAAAATTACCGAAGGCTTTACCGGATCCGATATAGCTTTACTCTGTCGAGACGCCATCATGATCCCGATTCGCGAGCTCGATAAGGCAGGTGCCCTCTCGGGGGAGAATAACCAAGAACCTCGCTCCGTCAATCGCACTGACTTTCTCGACTCATTGGCAAAAATGAAACCTGTAGTTTCCCCCGACGAGTTGCGCAAATTTGAAGAATGGATGGATCAATTCGGGGCAGAATAAATCATTCCCTTAACTAAAGGAAATTCCTTTTTCTTTTAACTTTTTAAATGCGGTAGTAAATCGGGTCATCATATTTTCTTTCTGAATAAATTCTGAAATATTGCACCCTTTTTTTTCTAACGCGATTTTAAGTTTCAAAATATCAATCAAGAGAATACTTAATTGCTGATTATAAGTGAGCGCATCCAGTCGTTTTTGTAGGTAATTAGCGACAATTAAATCGAGAGTGGCAATATTGGCAAAGAATTCTGCTTGGAGCTGTTCCAAAGGAGAAGATGATAAATCCGAATCTATATCAGGTTCTTCAGAAGGTTCAGAAATCGGCTTTGATTTGTCAGAACCTGCGCTTTTCAGTAATGCCCTGACATTCGAAGTTTTTTGTTGAATGTCTTTTTGTAATTTATCTATTTCTGCTTCCAATTCCGTAATGCTTTTGTCCTTTTTTTGGGGTTCGCGCGACATGTTGGTATATTAATGAGTAATGCCTAATTCTTTCAATTTTTGTTTAATCATGAATAATTGTTTTTGATACGACTTATAGAGACTTGCATATTCCGCCGAATTTATTTCCCCGCATTCAAATTTGTCTTCTAAGGTGCGAATCAAATCTTCCAACGCAATTCGTTCACCTTGTAAATCGAGAAGTTGATTTTCTTTGGGATCTTTCGGCATGACAATATCACTTACTGGTCCCTGCTTTGGAACATTATGCGCATCCATCCGCCCCTCAAGGCGGGCGACCTGTTCCTCTTTTTGAATCATGGATTTTTGTAGGGTTAAAAGTTCTGATTCCAATTGGCAAATCTGGGATTTTAAACCAGAAATTTTCGGTGATTCTTCGGGGATAAGCGGCTTTTCTTCTTTAATGGGCCGCGACGGTGCTGGACTTTCTGGAGCAGGCGGGTTGGCGGGCGGACGGAAGAGTGGCGGTGCTGCCGGTTCATCTACATCCGCAACAGGGGGTGGACGAGATGCTAAGGTGGATGCAAATGTATCGGGTAATTTAGGGGGAAAACGCGCAAAGAGTCCTTTAACCGAATTAATCACCTGATATAGATGATAATCGGGGCGCCATGAAGAGAGAATGCGCAAACTAATAATCCCGGTTTTCGGATCGACTTGGGGATGGTCTGTCGGAGTGACCATTATTACCTGTGGCGGAGAACGTGGAAAAGCGGGAGGAATGAGAATTTCAACTTCAAAATTGACATTCTGAGAAGGTAAGCGCCCGGGGATTGATCCCCGCCATTTTGTCAAACTGCCACCAACCGGTTCAAATTCTCTGGCTCTTCTATAAATGAGCTGCGCTTCTCTAGCAAGAATGAATTCCAATTGAGCATCCATGACCAAAATCCTCCTGATTACAAAATTTTTTAATTATGATACTGAATTATCTTCTAAAAATCTAGTAGACGCTTTTATTTAATTATTTTTTTCACATCATTATACCTAACATTTTAAGGAGCTTGTTTTAAAAGGCGACCAATGCGATCTTGGAAGACCCGGACGGATCCAATGAAATCAATTAGTAATTGGGATAATTCTTTCATCCGATCTATTTGATCTTTCTCTATTTTATCCAACCGCTTCGTTAATTCGCCACCAACAATATACTCCTTTATTGCCTCAAAGGCAATAATTTCCTCAGAAATTAATTTTCTTAAACTTTTCAATTCTTTCTCTATTCCCGACATCTGTTTAAATACCTCCGAATTGACCGTTTCCTGGGTGCGGATCATTTCGGCATTCAGAATATTTAATCCATCTACGATGTTTTTAATACTCTCCAGCGTCGGTACGGGACCTAACGGGGTTTTAATTGCCTCAATCTTGATAGACATCTTTTTTTGTTTCGATGATTCATTACTCATTTTTTATCCTCTTTCAAGATTGTTTAGATCTCACAAATCACGCTTTATTTTACCCTTTTCTTTCATTTTACGCCTATCAATCTATTCTACCTTTTATTTTTAGGTGATCTCTGATGATGATTATATATTGAAAAACCAACTCATATTAAATTAATTATAATTTTGTAAAAAATGAATCAGGTATAAATGGATGAGTAACGATATTCCTGACCGCTTTACTATCCTAGAGGAAACCCTTGGAGAATGGGATTGGGCTACGGTCGAACGGTGTATTGTTTGTAATCTTGCTATAAAAAAGGAGGAACCTATCGGCCGCTGTACTCAATGCGGCCATCCCGGGCATCTGGATCATTTTCAAGAATGGATTAAAATCAAAGGGGTCTGTCCCTTCTGTAAACGGAAAATTATCGATAAGGATTTACGTCGTGAATAAGCCAAACTTGATAATTTATGTCTGAATTATTCTGATATCCTGCTTTACTTAAAGCAGACTTATAATTTTCCCGTTAATACTCCAATTCTCTCAATAACGCTTTACGAATACTAAACCCTCGCCTCTTTAAAAAATTCCAAAGCTTAATATTCCATTATTTCCTTATTTAAAATAACTAAATTCCAAAGCGAACAAAATTCAAAATAATTAAAAATCGTTAGACGGAGGCTTATGAAAATGATCTTGCGAATAGTTAGCGCAATTGGTGGTGATGTAATAGAGATCAATACCCCGCCAAATACATCGATCTCCGAGATCAAACGGGAAATCAGTCGGAGAAAACGGATCCCCGAAGGAATTTTTGTCCTAGCCTTCAGAGGCACAGAAGTTAGGAATGAGAATCTAACATTGGAACAAATCGGTGCTTCTGATTATGATAAACTCTACTTAATCACCCGTACTGAAGGGGGCGACGTAATCGCACCCTATGCGGAAATAGAAGTTTGAAATAGTGTGTGAAGCGCTAAGAAATATCTACCAGGGGTTATTTTCAGAAGAAAACACCTCATTTCTCTTTTTTCCAGGAATTAATTAGTCTTTTATATTAGTAATTAACTTCACTTTCAGTAAAGGACTAATACTACGAAACC
>CAYGYC010000333.1:0-5206 GCA_964353755.1 uncultured archaeon
CAGGATTTCCACAGATTTTTCCATAGATGACGAAATCAGAGTTCCTTATTTAAGATTTATGTTTTTCGTAAGTTTAGGGGCTTTCGAATCAGATATTTCGCGGTTTGGATCTAACTTTGCTGTTTATGCGCGTTGAGAAACATTACATACTCATTGAGATGGGTAAGTGCCGTTGTCAACCGTTTCATAGAGGTAAAGTGGGGGACTCCTTTCTCGCGTAGGATTTCAATGAATTTAGGATAGGTTTCGGCAATGGTTTTATCTAATTCTAATATCGGCATCAATTGAATGACTGGTTTTTTAAGTTTCTTCGCCAAGCGCCCAATGGATCTAGCCACAGAATAAATATATCCAGTTCCGCCAAATTCATCTTCTGCACGGGCAATCCAATCGATAGGCTGATAGTGAATAACGCAATCCACTTCCTCGGCGATATATTTAATACTCCCTAAAAATACTCGCTCTAAGGTTCCGGTGGCGCCTAAGTCGACCGGATTTTTTACGGAGGTATTGACAGAGGGGAGCAATGTTTGGATTTTATTCTGGGTTTCTTGCGATAAGAGGGGAACAGTGAATCCTGCTCTGGTAAAAAGGTCTGTTCCTTCCACCGAAGAGCCTCCACCCGGAATAATGAGCCCAAGGTTTTTGCATAGAGTAAGTTTATTTTCAGGTATTAGTACTGATAATAAATGGATTAAGTCCCAGAATTCTTCGCTGTGTTCTACAAAGATGCCTCCCGCTTGTCGAGCCATTGCCCGCCAAATATCTTGGGATCCGCTTATGGCACCTGTATGGGAGGCGGCCGCTCGTGCACCCGTCTCGGTCTGCCCTCCTTTCCAAAGAATGACTGGTTTGTAAGGCGTAATTTCTCTCAGTTTCTTGAAGAAATCGGCACCCCTCGCACTGCCGGTATCTTCTAAATAAAGCGCGATAACTTGTGTGTCTTCATTTTTGGCATAGTAATTTAGTATTTCTAAGCAATTCACATCGATTTGATTCCCAAAAGAGAGCCCAAGGGTAAAATAAAAGCCACGACCTGGGGCCACTCGCAAAAGCGTGGTCGCGTGTCCGCCACTCTGAGATACGAACGCTACATTGCCCGTCTGTTTGGGAGCTGCAATTCCGGTGTTCCAGCCGATTCCCACTTTCTGATTGTACGGACCCAAACAATTCGGTCCGATGATGCGCGTAGAGGTCCCTTTTATAGTAGAAAGCAAGTCATTTTCAAGCGCCGTCGAGTCCTCTGTTAAAATTTCCGAAAAGCCGGAAGTAAATACCACAATAAATTTGTCCCCTCGCTTTACGCATTGCCGCACTAAATCAGGGACTAATTTAGCCCGAATACAGGAATAAACCACATCAACTGGCTCCACCACTTCATCTAATGAGCTAATTATTTTCTCATTATTGATAAGTTTCCCTTTGGATTTGGAATTGATGTAATAAACTCTTCCGGTATATCCCATTTCTTTTAGCGCGATGGTAAAAAAAGCACTTCCAAAATTAAGCAAATTTGCCGAGGCGCCCACAATAGCAATGCTCTTTGGGAAAAATAAATCATCAAGTGATGTCATCAGAAAAACAATTTCCTACCTATTTATGATTTTTTTTCTTATTATTTCCGACTAACCATGGATTCTAAAATTCGCGATTTTTAACGGTTCGGGGGCGGTTTTACTTAAAATTTGGCGGGTGGGATTACTAATTTTCGCTTTTAACCCCGTTATTTCCCTCTTATAAATCTGGAAGATGGAAACTATCAAAACAAAGACGATGATTAAAATTAGGGTTGAAAGCGCCTTGGGACTATTAGAAAATCCGTGCAAATATTACCTCAATTATTTAAAAAATGAAAAAGGATATTTATTTCAAAATTAAAAGGCGGGTATATATGGTAAAATATTTCCAATTCAATCGAAAGAAACTGACAGCCCCACCAGGGACTTTAATTCATGTGGGAGAGGAACTAACACAAAATGTCAGGATTACCGAATTTATTTATGATGAGACGGAATATAAAGAAAAAGAGATTCATAATTTAACCGAAATCAAAATTGAAAAGGATAAACCAACGATTACCTGGATAAATGTGGACGGGATACATGATGCCAAAATTATTGAACAAATCGGAAACATTTTTGATATTCATCCACTCGTTTTAGAAGATATAATGAATTCAGAACAGCGCATTAAAGTTGAAGACTTTGAAACCTATATTTTTATTGTGTTAAAGATGATTTATTACCGGGATGGAGCAAAATGCATCTATAAGGAAAATCCAGAAGAAATGGACATGAAAAATTCCAGCGCGATGGACGACGATAAACCAAAAAATATAGTAATAGAACAAATAAGTCTATTAGTGGGTCCGAATTATGTGATTTCATTTCAGGAATGTGTAGGGGATATCTTTGATCTTATAAGAGAGAGAATCCGTAATTCCATTGGGCGTACTAGGAAAGCGGGAGCCGATTATCTCGCCTATTCGTTGATAGATGCAATTGTCGATAACTACTATATAATACTGGAATCATTTGGAGAAAGAATTGAAGAAATTGAAGATGAATTAGTAACCAAGCCGACGGTCGAAACGCTTCAAATACTCCAAACTTTAAAAAGGGAAATGGTATTTTTACGACGATCCGTCTTACCATTACGCGAAATCATCAATTTTATTGACCGAAGTGAAGCAAAACTCATCAAGAAACCTACTCGCATCTATTTTCGCGATATTTATGATCATATTGTTCATATTATGGAAATCGAAGAGGGGTTCCGCGAAATGGTGGCCGGAATGTTGGATATTTACCTTTCCAGCATAAGTAATAAATTGAATGAAGTAATGAAAGTTTTAACGATTATTGCCACTATTTTCATTCCGTTGACATTCATCGCCGGCGTATACGGAATGAATTTTATCTACTTACCAGAGAAAGATTGGATTTTTGGATACCCCTTAACACTCATTATAATGCTATCCGTAGCGCTTACTATGTTATTCTATTTTAAGAGAAAGAAGTGGATTTAAATTCCTTTTTCCAATCCTATCTCTCCTGTATATCTATTTTTTTTCTTATATAACTTTAAATTATAGCATTTTCTCCTCAACCTTAGTGGAAGATTTAAGCCGAATTAAAAGCTTGGTGAAAAAACTTGAAAGATCACTATGCAATTAGTACGCATCAGCTTACCAAGAAATATGGTAACATTATTGCATTAGATAATTTGACATTAAATGTAGATTATGGAGTGAAGTTCGGTCTATTGGGACCAAATGGCGCTGGGAAGACTACAACCGTTCGTTTATTAAACTGCATTATTAAGCCGACTTCGGGAGATGCGTTAGTTGATGGCATTAGTATTCAAGAGGCGGACAAGGTCAAAGCAGGGACCGGCTTATTACCAGAGCAGCCAGGAGTCTTCGGGAAATTGACAGCCCTTGAATTTTTAGAGTTTATTGGCGCGTTATATCAAGTTCCCTTCTCCTTAATAAAGGAGCGCCAAAAAAAATTACTGGATATGTTGGATTTAACAGAGAGACAGGACGATCTGCTGGAAACGTATAGTAGAGGGATGAAGCAGAAAATCTTGCTCGCGTCAGCCCTAATTAACGATCCTAAAATTTTATTTTTAGATGAGCCAACCTCGAATTTAGACCCCGAAGCCTCTCATATTGTGAAAGATTTGATTAAAGATCTTTCGAAGTTGAATAAGACCATTTTTATCTGTTCGCACATATTGCCGTTAGTGGAAGAGGTGTGTGATCGGATTGGGATTATCGTTAAAGGTGCTTTATTGTTTGAAGGCACAATCCCCGAAATTCTAGCACAAACTAATACGAAAACTTTGGAAGAGGCGTATCTTAAGATTGCAGGCGGGAAAGCAACCGAAAAAGAACTCCTAGATTGGAGATAAAGACTATGACCTTTTTATGGCTAAAGATTGCTAAAACGGAGTTATTAATCTGGACGAGCCGTTTTAGAACCCATCGAAAGCTATTATTCACCATTGTTTTTGCATTCATGGGGATTTATGCGTTTGCGCTAGTCCCCCTCACTTTAAATGCCTTTCATACGTCAATTTTCAATCTTTTAACCGGTTTAGGTCCAGCGCTCCCTTATGTAATGTATTATATCTTCTCTTTCGTTGTATTATATATATTTCTCTGGTGCCTCACTTATCCCCTATCGGTGATGCTTCAATCGACCAGTGATTTAGCGGGAAATTTAGAGATCCTTCTGGCCACACCCGTAACACCACGAGACATTTTATTCGGCAAATTCATTGGTCGCTTCCCTACCTATTTAATTATATTATTAGCCATCGCGCCCTGGCTCGTTAACTTTTTCAAAATTGCGACCCCACTTTCAATTTTTGCGCAAATTGGGGTATATGTAGTTCTTTTTACGGTTATTATTTTAGGATTATGGCTTGGAAATCTGCTTTCTGCCTATATGGAAAGCAAAGTCAGAAAAAGCGAGCGGTCGCGCGATTTGGGACGCGCCATGACTTTTCTCATTACCATCATTACAGTAGTGATAATGTATCTCATGATTTATGTAATGATAAAAGGGGTCTTTGACCCAACCTCTCCGCTCTATACAATTCTTCAAGGATTTCCTTCCACCTGGGGCACTATTATCATAATTAATCTATTTAACTTCGCTTGGGCGGTTCCGGGCCCTGTGATTATTTTCATAGGGCTGCTATTGGGTATAACGCTTGCGCTCCTCTATGTAGGCTATTATGCCGCGGGACGATTTTATTCGTTAGAGCCGGTCACGACAGGAAGTGAGCGCATTGTCAGCGAGAAACGATTTTATCGGTTTTTCAGAAAGTTGATGCCAGGGTATTTTGGGGCCCAATTTATTGCCCAATTAAAATCCTTTTCCCGCAGAATGGAAAACTTTTCCCGAATTGCGTATGCTATTGGAACTTCAATCATCATAATTGTATTTAATCGGGTATCGGCGTGGAGCGACTTCGACACAAACCCGATCATCAAAATGGTTGTTTTGATGATGCTCACCTATTTGTATGCTGTGATAATCGCGGGGATGCTGGGATGTTTTGTAATTGTTGGAAGCAAGGATCACCTCTGGATCTATAAAAAAGCGCCAAACGGGGTGCAAAATTACATCAAATCCGTTTACCTAGTAAATGTTGTCCTTACGAGTCTTATTGGTGTGATATATTCCATTATCGC
>CAYGYC010000334.1:0-5203 GCA_964353755.1 uncultured archaeon
GAGACTCTACCCACCAATATTTTGACCCCCAAAAAGACGCCGATGCGCTCAAATTCGAGGATTTCCTTGAGGAGATCGCTACCTTTGAATATATCGATTATCCACAATATATCGATTTCCTTGATCGAATCACTGATTCTTTGCCACAACAAAGGTATCCTACGGAACCAAATCTCTCCGGGTTCACTGAAATTGTCTCTAAATCGCTCCAGAAGATGGCTTTCGACATTCTGTGTCGATTTCCACCTCTAGAGCCTGCCACTGTGAAATCGCGCTGGACGGCATTCCTCCGCGAATTACCTCAGTATTTCACTCAGGAGCAGATCGAGGAGATAGTAACTAATTTAATTCTAACCCCTGCAAGGGAGATGCACACCGCTGTAGAGGAAGAACTTCAAATAATCGTCGCGGACGCATTAAATAAATTTCTTTAAAGAATTTATTTATCTCCTTTGAATTTCAAACTTTTATTTCTATTTAGCCCCCTAAAGCAGGTTTCATTTCTTTTCTATTACTAATAATCTAGTTCTACTCAATTGATAAGAAAAATCCTTAGTAAGTAAATCTAGAACTATTGTATTTAAATTTGCAAACAAATTAAATAGTTTGATTACAACCTTGTATACGAACTAAAGGTATTTGTATTCAAGTTTGTAAGCAAATTCAAATAACTTGAATGCAAGCTTGTTAACAAATAAGATAAAACAAAAAGGGCAGCGATTGCTTATAAGGAGTAGAAAATAATGGACAAAATAAGTCTCCCTGGAGAATTACCTCTACTAGAACGCATTTTAGCAGTTTTTTCAAGAGATCCTGAGCATCCTTTAAATTATTCTCAATTATCTAGAGAATTAAAATTAAATAGGCAGTTAATTACAGGTACGCTCAATATTCTCCAAGGAATTGGGTTGATTAAATGTGTAAATCAATGCCAGACTAACAAACTATTCCTTCTTAATTTGCCACTGGACTATAAACAATTAATCCAACGAATTCACCGAGTCATTAACCCTCAAAACAAAAATGCTAATTTTGATCTCATGCCTCTGCTCGAAGCAGAACAGGCGCTTAAAGACGAGATAAGGTCTCTTTCACGGGATAATCTCCAATTAATCCTGGATTGTTATGAAGACGAATGGGTAAGCCTACTTGATCCACTCCTCGACCTTGTGCTTAGGAAAGATCAAATCCAGCAATATTATGACCTGCTTCATAAAAAAGACCCGGTCACCCTTCACCGACAATTGCTGGAGGATTATTACGGCTTCCGCTTGGGGGGACGCCTTCCATCCCTCTTCAGGGGTAAACTTGTGGTAATTTTTAAAGAGATCTTCGAATATGGGCTCACCCATTTTGATAAGCCCTTTTTGCTTAACTATCTGAAAAGAGATAAAGATCAAAGTTGAATAATAAAAAAAAATAATTCATCAAACGATCAAAATGATTTTAGAGGAACTATACGATTCAATTAAAAAAATCACTTCAGAAGTACCAATAGATTCCTTGGAGGTTGTCAAGCAGGTCGAAGAATATCGACAATTCTGGAAACCCCAAAAAATTAATGTATTACTGTTGGCAGAGTCGCATGTATATACTAATCAGCAAGACTATAATATAAAATGCAAAAAAAACAAAGAAATCCCCCCAAACTATCCATCTCACTTCGTCAGATTTGTCTATTGCCTCGGCTATGGCGAAAATTATTTGTTAGAAAGAGCGCTTGACAACAATATGGGGACACCACAATTCTGGAAGATATTTAGTTCGTGTGTTGCAAACAATGAAGATAACTTAGGTTTTGACAGCGTGATCAAGCGAGGAACGAAGAATCTCGAGCAAAGGCTCAGGAATAAAGTTGGAATTTTAAAAAAAATGCAAGCGAAAGGCGTCTGGCTATTAGATGCTAGTATTATGAGTATTTATGGAAGTGAATTAGAGAAATGGCTTAAGATAAAGGAAAAGATAATCAAAATTTCTTGGGACAGCCATTTGGTTACTATAATTAAAGAATCGGGCCCGCAATTTATCATTATTATTGGCAAAAATGTAGAAAAGATTCTCTCCTCTAATTTGGCACAACTCAAGATCCCCTACAAAACAATACCTCAACCTCAAAAACGGGGAACTAAACAAGAGCAATTGGAACGATATAAGGAATACCAACGAATTTGTTCTAAATATTGTTGAGTATAAAGTAAAGAAGAATTAAAGATGTGATTAAAGAAGGCTATACCTACATTTATGTTTTAAGATTTTATTTAATATGAAAGAGGGAATTATATTCAAAGGGGCGAAGATTTTCATGAGAAGCACCGTCAGTTGATAATCTTCTTAAAGAGCGTATATTTTTAAGGGGCGGGGATTACTCAATTTAATATGGGTAATCCGGGTCGGGGGAATATAAACTCCGACGAAATCAAACTTGAACAGATATTTATATGGTGTGCAAAAAATGAGTAATCTACCGGTTTCGATATTTTGTCCATTCTGTCAGAAACAGAGTTATTTAACAGTAGCCCCCTCTGTATGTTCTGCATGCAGAAGACTTGTTGCTAAAGCAGTTTGGGAGAAAGATGGAAATCATATATGGTGGATTGGCATCTGTGGTGCATGTAAAAACCCATTACTTGTTCTAAATGAAGGACAATTAGTATATCCACAATCGATCCCACCACCAAGTGATTAAAGAATCCCTGATCATATAAGAAAAGACCTCGATGAATCCAAATTATGTTTTAATGTTAGTGCATATCGCGGATGTTCAGTTCTAGCACGAAGAGCAATACAAGCCACCTGTATTGATAAAGGGGCAAAAAAACAAAAACTCGTCGAGCAAATAGAGGAATTGAGGGAGATAGGAGTTATCACAGATGAGATAAAGAATTGGGCTGATTTAATAAGATGGGTCGGAAATGATTCAGCCCATCCCAATAAAATAGAAGTTACTAAAGAAGATGCACTAGATATTCTTAATTTAGCCGAACAAATACTTTACATAATTTATGTTACGCCCGCAATAGCAAAGGAGAGAAGAGAAAAGAGAGGAAAATAAGATATAAATCTCATTTTGCATATATTATTCAGATGGAAATAACTGATCTCGTTCAAGAAATTGATTCAGACGCTAATATTGACTGAAAAAATAATTGTCATAACGCATCCAAGCGACTACACCTTCAATCATTATTACTTAGCATAATTATCAATATCGGATTGGGTGCTTTTACTTATATCTTGATGCAACTTCTAATTTCTGCCTACGGATTTACCATTTCCCCTACCCTCCTCCTCTTTTTAGCGATCCATAGTTCCCACCTGATTTGTTGCCTTTTTCGGGTCGGGCAAAACCGTCCCTTTCTTTCGAAAGGACTCAATTACAGCAGAGCTCACTGACAAAATGTTGTCTGAACTGAATTAATGGCGCTTATTACAAGTGCCCTCATTCTGGGGCTTCGGATGACGCCATCGAATGGTGGTCGGGCACTACGGGATATTATGCACGAGTTAAACGGTTAAAATATAGACTTTTAAAAAACATAGAAAACATAAATAAGAAGTGCAATTATCATGAAACCGTGTATATGTGGTTTATCCTAAAATCGGTGGGGGTTTTTAGAGTTTTTTCAATGGTTTTCCGCACCGAAAAAATGATGGAGTCTGGGTATCACCATTTAGGAGAGAGGAGTAAAAAGGGTAACGATAAAGAATGGTCGTAAATTTCTTAAAGATATTACCTTTCTTTCAAATACGCTTGGGTGCTCCTTGCGCTTGAGAACCTTCATCCATTCCAAGCAACAGACTCCCTCAAACCTTAAATTACAAACTAAAATGTTATTGATCTTAAATCTTTTTTCAGATCGATCTAACCATAACTTTTTAATAATATTCTTTTATTATTACTCTATAGTATATGAATACAAACTTTTTATTTTAAAAGAGACTAGTAGATATGAAAAAGATGAAACGACAAAAAGAACTCATTTTTTTACTTACTATTTTTCTTTTAACTTGTATTCTCTCTTATAATATGTGGTTTACCAGCAGTAAATTCGTTGAAACCGATCAAAATGAATCTGAATCCCTCTCAACTTGTTCAGCGGGTCTTGCGATCGTGGGAGATCTCTCGCTGTCGCTAGCGGCTTCACGGGGCAATGGGAGTAAAATGAATCCCTATATTATTGAGAATTTGACAATTAATGGCTGGGGAAAAGATTACGTTATTATAATTCGCGATACTACCGCATATTTCATGCTGCAGCATTGTACTGTATTTAATGGCACAACAGGGATATATTTAGATAATGTAATAAATGGAATCTTATACAATAATAGTGTCTTTTTGAATAAAATGGGAGGTATTGACCTTTTTCAGTCTCCCAACAACACCATCTCTAAAAATCTTATCATAAACAATAATGGGAGTGCTTTACATGTTTCTGGTTCGAATAATAATACGATTATTTTGAATAATATTACTCATAATGATTTAAATATAATGATTATGTCCTCTCATGCTAATACCTTAATTAAAAATGCAGTATCTGACTCATCTAGTGCTGGAATATCCTTAGTCCTGTCGAATTATAATATACTCCTTGAAAATAATCTTTCTCATATATCAAGTGGTGTTTATATTGCGGATTCAAGTAATAACACGTTGATGAAAAATTCAATTTGGGAGAGTTCAACTGGAATCGATCTGTGGGATAGCAATAATAATTCCCTCCTTGAAAATACTATAACAAATAACACTTATGGTATTTCATTGATATATTCAAATTATAACATTATTGAAAATAATTTTCTTGGCTGGAACACCCTGGTAGGTATTTATCTCAATGGAGCCACCTATAACAGGATCATTCACAATACTCTCGCCTATAATAAGGAGCCGATTGTGCAAGAAGCGAATTGTTTTGGCAATATAATCCAAGACAATACCCTTATTCCTGAATCTGGAATTCCTGGATTCACGTGGTTTTTTTTATTCGTCGGAAGTCTTTTCTTAATATTAATCCATATCAAAATTACTCGAAAAAGAACTCATAATTTTTTTGAATTTTCAAAATAATAACTTTTTTTTCTTATGTTCTTATGGGTATTTGCTTTTTCAGGAACGCCCATTTCTCCCCTAATAGGTTTAATTCGTTCATCCATCGCTTTGGATCGTGCATGCTATGAACAGTGGCATTCTTTCTGATTC
>CAYGYC010000335.1:0-5199 GCA_964353755.1 uncultured archaeon
GTCCCTCTTCTAAATCCTCACTAATAACATCTAGAAATTTTCTTGCAGGCAAATCTCGTTCAGATTGAACGAAGTCTGCTACAAACCCATATGGAATACCTCCCGGTTCGTTCTGAGAGCGAGCACGGGCAAACCAGGTTCGTTCACCCATTTGAATGAGTTGCGCCGACTTTGCGGCAAAAGCTAAGTCTGAGATAATACTTTCTCCTGTTAGGCGGTAAGCCGAAACAAATGCCATCGTGGATTGCATCGCCGCCCACCGATAGACCACACCACCATCCGCCATCCTAACCGCAATGGTTGGGACACGGACTAGGATATACATCGTATCCCCAATGGCTTGCTTCAATGATGCTACCCGGCTGGAGTGAAATAAACTGTCAATATCTACCACAAACCGCTTATCTAGCATGTCCCGGAGCTCATCACTTCCCGTGATAACTTTTACATAAGCATCTTTCGTCAACCCGGGATTAATTTCTGCCATGTGTTCCTGCGCTACTGCGCCGCCTGCCATGGTGTGTTGAATGGTTTCGAGGTAGAGATTAACGGTTTCAGGGGTAATTTCTTTCCCCGCCCGAACTTGTAAAACGCGATGCGGAATATCTAAATTCAAAATAACAGTGCGTTTAATATCATCAACCATCTGCTGAATCGCAGCATTATTAACATGATGAAGATCGTCAAAATCTACAAAAGTATCTGTCCCCGAGATTAAATAAGGTTCAAGTGTCCGCTGCCCCAATGGAATTCCTAATGAACGATTATACATGGGAATTCCTCGTTCAACCGCAATCTGATGTGCCATTTTCATGAATTCTTGCTTTCTCTTCGATTGATGATACCCATGACGACGGTACATTTGGGCATCGGTCCCGAGCATCGGATCAACGCCAAAGACTTTTTTCATCGTCTTATAGACTTCTCGCTGCCTTTCCGTCTCGAGGAATTTCTTGGAAATATCATATAAATCATAGCCATATTCAATATCACGCAAAGTGCGTTCTTTTTTCCCTTTTTCTGAAGTCATGTATAAGCCTCTTATTAATTATATCCTCTATTTATCTCTCTTTTAGAGCACGCTTTCCGATTACTCCATTTACGCCGGAAGCGTTCAAGAAAATAAATCACTTTTATGATTAAAATTTTTTATGATCTTCAAGGAATATAAGTTTATTTTCTCAATTATAAATTTCCTTCTAAATTTCCAAAATCACTAGTCCTAATTTATGATAATAAAAGGAATAATATTCTAGGGTAAGACTTCTTTTACCAACTTAAAGTGAATGAGTGCTCTTGAATTACCTCTTTTCACCGAAATATTCGTTGTTAAATTCTATCCTTTTTTTAAGTAAGTTTAATATATCCAATTTCAAATAAATTTACCAAATTGTTAATAATCGAACTGAGAGTTATAGACGAAAAAGAGGTTTAAAAGAAAATGGCAGAATCTAAAGCAGTTGAAGCGGTTTTTAAAGACTTTCAGAAAATTGTTGGTCCTGATCATGTTTCTACAGATGCTGGAGTATTAATTGCCTATGAAAGGGATCAGCATTGGCCTTTTGTAATTCCCAATCGGCCCGCAATTGTTATTCAGCCTTATTCCACCGAGGAAGTTCAGCAAATTATGCGGCTAGCCAATAAGCACAAAATCCCTGTAGTTACTATGAGTCGGGGCGTAAATGTGAGAGGACTGTGCGTACCCTCAAAAAAGGGGAGTATTTTACTCGATTTACGCCGGATGAATCATATCTTAGAGATAAATACCGAAATGATGACAGCCACTGTCGAACCTGGCGTTACCCATGGACAATTACAAATTGCTGCGCGTGAAAAGGGATGCCGGATCTGTATTCCTGGAGCGCCTGCAACAGGATCTATTCTCGCAAACTATTTACTCAGAGGCGTTTATCATACGAATGCGGGTGATGGGATTGATCATGCCCTCTCGGCAAATTTTGTGTTGCCGAATGGTGAATTACTCAAAACAGGGTCTGCCTCGTTTCCAGGATCAACCCCTCACTGGCGATATACGAGTAGTCCTGACTTTCTGGGGCTTTTTCAATCGCTCCCAGGGACTATGGCGGTCTGTACTAAAATGACCGTGAAATTATATCCGCTCCCAGAACATGAGGTCTGGTTCATGTTGGGGTATGACACCATCGAGGATGCAATTTCTATTATCCCGCCGTTAATGTGGGCGCAGATTCCTGCGGTTTGTTGGGTATTACCCCAATATACCGTAGTTAAATTAATCGCCAAAAAAACAAAAGAACTGGAAAAATTACGCCATGAGTTCCCCGAGTTTACCGTTCCTATCACTATTGAAGGGCCAAAGGCTATTGTAGAGGCAAAAACAAAGGTTGCCATGGACATTATAGGGAAAATCCGTCCTCCTAAAGGTAAATTACAACCCGTCATTCCACCACCAACTAATTTTGTGAAAGAATTTAAATATCCCCGAAACATCTTGGGTTTTCTCCGCGCGGGCAGTTACCATGCGCTTGCGTATTGGGGACCATTGAACAAATATCCCGAATATATTGCAATGATGAAGAACCATGGGGAGAAAGCGGGGTATCGGCGCGAACAAGTTGATCTCTTAGCCGCCCCCGTAGCAGGTTTCTGGGGACAAGCCTGTTATTACGAGGCAGAAGTTCCCTATTCCAGTGCGGATGAAGATTCGGTGAAAATGTGCAAAGAGTTCCATTATAATACGCTGAAAGATTTAATCAAGATTGGGGTTTATGGGTGGTTTCGACCTTTTGAACATCCTATGAAATTGGTGATGGATGACTTGGGAACCTTGGGGACGCTTTGGAAAGACATTATGAAATTAGTTGATCCTAATGGAATTATGAACCCGGGGAAAGTTTTTCCCTACGATTTGGAATTGAAATAGGAGTGGTTCGTTGATGACTGAAAAATTAGAGAAACTAGAAAGTTTTAGAGATTTTGTGATTACCTGTGGCCATTGCATGGGCTGTAATGTATTTAACTGGTGGACGCTAGAGAAATGGATTGAATGTTGTCCAAGCGGCAAAAAATTTGGCTTTCTTTCTCATTATGCGGTCGGTCGGGTTGAATTAGCCCGGGCGCTTCTGGAGGAAGAAATTGAACCTGCGGATGTTGAATCCGTTAAGAAAGTAGTCTACGCCTGCAATTTGTGTGGAGCTTGTACCATTCAATGCAAAGAATTCAAAGAAATGGATAATGTTTCCATAATGGAAGCATTACGGGCTAAACTCGTCGAATTACAATATGGACCTATGCCCGAACACAAAAAATTTGCAGAAAACGTAGTAAACGTCAATAATCCCTATGGCGAGCCCCACGAGAAGCGATTTGATTGGCTTCCAAAGGGTACCAAAGTGGATGAAACCGCCGAAATGGCATATTATGTTGGGTGCACATCTGCTTATCGAGAGCAAGAGTTAGCCAAAGCCACGGTCAAATTATTGAATAAAGCAGGCATTCCCTTCCAATTATTAGGCCCAGATGAGTATTGCTGTGGAAGTCCGCTATTGCGCACTGGATTACGGGAAAAAGCCATTGAAGTGGCGAAACACAATGTTGAAGTAATGAAGCAGAAGGGGATTAAGAAGGTAATATTCTCCTGTGCGGGCTGTTATCGTACCTTTAAAGAGGATTACCCCAAAATAGTAGGGGACCTAGGTTTCGAGATATTGCATATTACCCAATTCTTAGACCAATTACTTAAAGCAGGAAAACTAAAATTAACCAAAAAATTGAATAAAGTCATTACCTACCACGATCCTTGCCATCTAGGAAGGCATATTAACATTACAAAGAAAAAAGTGGGTATTTTTGATGAACCTCGCAGCTTGCTACAGGCAATTCCCGGTGCTCAGTTAAAAGAAATGGTTCGTATTCGAGAAAACGCGTGGTGTTGCGGCGCTGGCGGCGGTGTTAAGAGTGCCTTTAAGGATATGGCTCTGGAAACGGCAATCGATCGTCTAGACGAAGCAATCGATACAGGTGCAAATATAATAGTCTCTGCATGTCCCTTTTGCCGGCGGAATTTAATGGATGCCATCAAAGCAAAAGGTGCCTCCATCGAATATAAGGACCTGGTCGAACTCTTAGCAGAAGCTATCGAATAATCTTTTTTTTTAGTCTTTCCCTTTTTTTTCTTTCTAAGAAAAATAAATGGTTTATAAAGCATATTGCTGCATTCGAAAAAAATTCCAAATGTTTAATTTTGACCGAAGAATTAGTTATGTTGATATGCTATCGAGTACATCCCAACAGTGGCTAGAACTACTGCCAAATCTAAAGCTGGGGGAGTACATCCTCAAGCACCAACGCCTAGATGGGAGTTTTGGGAATTTAGAGGACACCTATTGGGCAGTGAATGCCTTGGCGCATTTGAATCTGATAGAATCTATTGATAAAGATAGTTTAATAAATTTTGTTTTGACCTGCAAACGGGTAAATGGGTTTGTGGCCAGTCCGCATGATTCTGAGGTGGATTTGCATTCCATCTTCTACGCGATAAATATTTTATTTCTGGTCAATAAACAAGATATTCTTCCAATAAATGAATTTGAAACAATCTTCAAAAACATTTTCAACTTTCAGAAAAAATCCGGCGGATTTTCGCATTGCAATTCAGAATTCTGTCCTGTTTGTAAAGGTAGGGCATCCTATCAATCCACTTTCTTCGCAGTTTCTTGTATTAAACTTCTGTATGACCTTAATTCGATGGATGAAAAAAAGATTTTAGATTATCTCTTTAATAAGCCATCAAAAATTGAAATTCAGCAGGTATTCCGCCTGCTCTCCCTATTTTTCTTAAATCATATTGAAGAAATAGATGAGCTATCTATTACCCATCTTCTCAATCTCCAGCAAAGTAATGGCGGCTTTGGATCGCTTGAAAATTCCTATTGGGTGCTATACTGTTTAGATTTGCTAAAACGCTTGAGAAATATCAATAAAGGAAAGGTCTTTGAATATATCCGCAGTCTGCAAAAAGAAGATAAGAGCTTTAGTGATGAAAAATCAAGTTCCCGACCCGATCAAATGAATATTAAACCAACGGCATGCGCAACCCTGTCTATTCACAATTTATGGAATGAATTAATCGAATATATCGAAAATAAGATTTTAATTCAAATATATACTAACCCCCGAGTGCTTATTGAAGAACTGGCTGAAGAATGTTTTGTGCGCTCA
>CAYGYC010000336.1:0-5198 GCA_964353755.1 uncultured archaeon
CAAAATCGCCGTGGAAAATTATAGCGGGCCGGTCGCGGCGACTATATATGTGAAGGATATAACGAAGCAATATCCTCAATTAATACCCCATTCAAAAGAGGATTTAGGGGAAGATGGCTTAAAACTCGCTGAAAAAATTGCAGAGGCTATCGCCCGAAAAATTGATGAACTGAATTAAAGAGATGGTAATAAGAAATAGGATGTGAGAACAATGCGTGTGATTAAAGTAGGAATTTCAGCATGTACCGGATTCGATTATCCCGAAGGGACTCTCTCCCGAATTATCGGGTATAAAGTCCTGGAAGATTTACGCCCGGACTCGACGGTTTTAATTTGTTTGCCAGCCCTGGCTGCGGGTGTGGAAGAAGACATTGAATTTGGACAAAATTATCCTTCGATTGTTATAGAGGGTTGTGGAAAAAAATGCTGTACCAGAGTTTTTGAGGGCCAAAAGGTCGCAGACAATATAAAACGCACCTATGATATAGCTGAATTGCTTAAAGCTCATCCCGAGATAAAACTTGATCCTGCCGCATTGCTGAATTCCAAACCCCAGTTTGATAAAAACCTTGAAAAATTTATGAACCAAATTGCCGAGCAAATCGCCCAAGATATCGATAAATTGCTTGCGGAGGGAAAATAAATGTCCAAAACCAATGAAAAATATGTTATTTTAGCCTGCACCGGGATGGGAAAAATTTTAGCCTCGGTGGGGCGGTCTGCGGAATTTTTAGCACATGAGAAATTCCCTGACACTATGATCGTCGGTAATTTTCCCGGAATTGCTGCCGGCTTGGAAAATGATATCGCCCTTCTCAAGAGGTCTAAAATCATCACGCTCACTGGCTGCACCGAACGTTGCCCCCAAAAGATTTTTACTCGGCTAAAGATACCCCTCTGGAAAGATCTTGAAATTTGGGAGATCTTCAAGAAAAATAAGACTTTAAAGCCGGAAATACGCCGCGATATAGGCAAAAAAGGGCTGAAATTGGCAGAAAAAATTGTGGATAAAATAATGGGGCTTCTCAAAGAGTAACAAAATGGTCACAGAGGAAAAATCATGTTTATTTTTAACGTTGAAGATAAAGGTACTGAGTTCAAAATTACTATCGAGAAATTTCACATCCAAATTCCGAAAAATTTGCTCTATTCAACAGATGACCTCTGGGTAAAGCCGCAAGATAGCGGCGTACTCCTTGGCATCACTGATTTTTTCCAACTAGTCTTAGGCGATATCATGTTTGTGGAAATACGCAAATCTAGTGGTGCTATTAAAAAGGGCGCTGAAATTGGATCAATTGAATCCTTAAAAACGGTACTAGACCTTATTTCCCCAATTAGTGGTAAAATTCTTGAAACTAATCCCGCTATCGTGGAAAAAACAGAAATTCTAAATAAAGATCCTTATTTCAATGGTTGGGTTTGTAAAATTCAACCCTCTAATTTTAAAGTCGAAAGGGAAGCCTTAATGACCGCTGAAGCCTACGTCCAATTGGTTAGAAAGAAATCAGAAGAAGAAAAGAAACGCAAAGCCCAACAACGGAAATCCTAAAATATAATTTTTTTATCTTCTATATATAGAAAGAAGTTGATGGAAATGAACACTAAAGCAAAAGAAATTGAAAAAAATAAATTGAAATTAGATGTGTTCGTGCCATTAGAGCAATGCGCCTGTATATACGAACATTACATCACTAGTGTCTGTTCTATCATTATGGAATATATGCCCTATATCGATTTTAAGACAAAATCGTTGGCCTCCGACGATGCTAAAAAATTAAATCTGCATGGAAATTGTGTCGTCCTCGATGAAACTAAAGTAGTGAAAGATCCCTTCCAACTCCGATCTGAACTAACTAAAATGTTGAAAGCAAAAGGATTACAATAAAATGCAAAAATACACTAGTTCTAAGACGCTCCTCCTCATCCCGTGTTCAGGAGCTAGCTATCATGGCGAACTCGCCCGCCAAGTGGCTATTCACCTTGTGGAAAATAGTCCTCTCGCTCCTTTCAGCTCGATGCTCTGTTTTACGATCTTCCTCCGGCATAATTTACTACACGAGAAAAAATCAGTTTTCTCCATGAAAAATCTCCTCTCTTCCAGTTTCGCCATAGCTATTGACGGTTGCACTGGGTCATGCGCCTTGAAGATTTTCCAATTTCTCAAGATTACTCCTGCTTTAACCATCAATCTCCAGCAGCTAATTCCCAAAGAATCCATTAATTATGCCGATCCGCAAGCGGTTAAAACCCGCCCTCGCCTGAGCGCTATTAAGCCCGAAGATATTGAAAAAGTCTCAAATTACATTCTAGACCAATTACTCGAAAAACAAATCCTTAAATCACTAGTCGAAGAGAAATAAAAAGCAAAAAGGTGTTTAAATGAATAAGATAAAAGTCATTTTCTTATGTACACATAATTCCGCCCGATCGCAGATGGCTGAAGGGTTGTTGCGGCATAATCATTCGCCATCTTAAAATACTCTTGATGCCATCTGAACCCTCACCGCATTCCGCATCCCTCACCCTACCTTAGAACGCTTATGAATCATAAAATATGATTACTCTTAAGAGGATTTTGGATAGAAAAATTTAAATGTCTTAAATTTTAACAAAGTTGTTATGGAATATTTTGACCGAGAACTTTTAGAAAAAATTAAAAAATGGATTGATCGAAGAGAAATCATTGCAATAAAAGGACCAAGACAGACTGGAAAAACCACATTATTGGAAATGATAAGGGACTGGTTAATAAAAGAAAAAAAAATAAATGAACGAAAGATAATATCCATCAGCTTTGAAGACCGTGAATTACTCGAAAATTTCTTTACATCACCAATTGATTTCCTAAAAAGATACATACGAGACGAAGCTTTATATTATTTTTTAATTGACGAAGTTCAATACTGTAAAGATGTCGGCCAAAAACTGAAACTGGTATACGATTCATTTAAAAATATTAAAGTCCTCATTACGGGCTCATCCTCTCTCGAATTAATCTCCGAAACAGCAAAATTTTTAGTTGGCAGGCTATTTTCTTTCGAACTGTTCCCCTTTAATTTTTATGAGTTTCTGAATGTAAAGGACAAGAATCTGGCAGCTATTTATCAAAAGAGAAAACAGGGTATAACGGAGTTACTTTTAACCAATAAGGATTTTGAAATCCCGCTAAATGATATTGTCTTGAAGGAATTACTCACTTATTTTGATGAATATTTAGTTTTTGGAGGTTATCCTGAAGTGGTCAAGGCGAAAGGTCCGGAAGAAAAAATTGTTATTTTAAAAAATATTTTCAATACCTACCTCGAAAAGGATATCCTATCCTATCTCCAAATAACAGATACTATCAAATTTAGAAAGCTTGTCAATATATTAGCATCACTAATTGGTAATTTAATAACATATGAAGAATTGGTAACCGTATGTGGAAGTTATTATAAAGAAATTGTGCATCTGCTTGATGTTTTGCAACAAACTTATATTTTGGATACCATTCGACCGTTTTATAAGAATTTGAGATCCGAATTAAGAAAAAATCCGAAAGTTTACTTTTATGATTCTGGCCTTAGAAACTATGCCATAAATAATTTTAATTTTCTTGGGAGTAGAGCAGATGCTGGCCAATTAGCCGAAAATTTTATCTATAATGAACTTAAAACGATAGGTTTTAATTCCTTTGTCAACTTTTGGCGGACCACCACAAAAACCGAAGTTGATTTTGTCTTATGGGATGAAACCAAGATTATTCCTGTTAAAGTAAAGTTCCGCCCTTTTAAAATAGAAAAAATAACCCGAAGTCTGCATAGTTTTATCCAGACCTATAATCCTAAAGCTGCAATTATGGTCACCAAAAATTTTTGGGGAGAAAAATTAGTTAAGAATACCTTAGTAAAATTCATCCCTATTGTTTATATGTAATAATCATACCCCTCCGTTTCTATTCCTATTTTTTCTTTACGATTTTTCTCTTCTCTCTTAGAATCTAGAATACCCCCGAATTACGACTTTTTTTTCTCAAGAAAGATTTATAGGATTCTTCAGAGTACTACCAATCGTAATTACTAGAGTATAACTGAATAAGAAGGGATTTAAATGGTTAATATAGCAATTAATGGATTTGGACGAATCGGACGAAATTTTACGAAAGCGTTAATTGAGAAAAAAAGTAAATTGAATTTGGTTGCGGTCAACGACCTATTCGAACCGAAACAACTAGCTCTACTTTTAAAATACGATTCTGTATATGGACCTATAAAGGCGAATGTAAAAGCCTCCGAAAAAGGGATTATTATCGATGGAAAAGAAGTATTACTTACCAAAGAAACTGACCCTACCAAACTTCCGTGGGCAAAACTGGGCGTAGATATCGTTTTAGAATCAACCGGGCGGTTTACTAAAAAGGAAAAGGCAAAAGCCCATTTAACGGCAGGTGCGAAAAAAGTGATCATTTCGGCACCCGCGGACGATGCAGATGCTACCGTAGTGCTCGGCGTGAATGATGCGGTATTAAAGCCCGAGATGCAGGTTATCTCGATGGGCTCCTGTACGACTAATTGCTTAGGGCCTGTTGCTAAAGTACTGGATGATACTTTTGGCATCGTGAATGGACTTATGACCACCGTGCATGCCTATACTAATGACCAGAAATTGGTCGACATGCCGCACGAGGATATGCGACGAGCCCGCGCCGCTACCCTGAGCATTATTCCTACTACTACTGGCGCCGCCAAAGCTATTGGGCTAGTTCTCCCTAGTTTGAAAGGAAAGCTCAATGGCCTTGCCATGCGTGTTCCGGTGCCTGTAGGCTCTGTTGTTGACCTCGTCGTGAACTTATCCAAGGCGACTACCGCCAAAGACATTAACGCCGCCATGAAGAAAGCTGCGGATGGCCCTATGAAAGGGATTTTAGAGTATTGTGAAGATCCCATCGTTTCGGCGGATATTCGAGGCAATTCCCATTCATCCATCCTCGATTCCGAATTTACCCAGATGATGGGCGATAAATTAGCCAAAATCGTCTCATGGTATGATAATGAATGGGCCTTTAGCTGTCGCTTGGTCGAACTCATGGAGAAATGGAGTAAATAAGATACCCTTTTTTTTTTCTTTATTTCTTTACGGAGTGATTTCTATTGAATTCTCTAAGGCATCCATTATTAAGGATGATTCATTCTTAATTCTAGTAAATTCCTCAGGCG
>CAYGYC010000337.1:0-5169 GCA_964353755.1 uncultured archaeon
GAATTACATTTATCTGATGATCTTTCTCCCGTTTTATGGCATTTTTTGCCCGAATGTCGCCTTCTATTTGAGACAGTTCATTTTCGATCTTACGGATTTTTTGAAACAGATCTTTAATCTCGCTTTTTTCGATTTCCGCTCGGAGTTCATCCCGTTCGGTCTCCATTTTTTGTAATCGCTGCAATAATTGGGTTCGTTCCTGTTTCAGATTGTCAATCAGAAGCGTTGCCGCATCCATCTCTTGATTAGTCGATTCCATTTCCTTTTCCATTTTTTCTATAAAGACGGTATTAGTCGCTATTTTGGTTTGAGTTTCTTCTAATCGTTTTTGGCGAATTTTATTATTTTCAAGGACATTATCTTGTTTGCGTTTAATTTCATTGACTAAAACCACTAGCCGTTTGTATTTCATATTGTTTATTTCTAGCTCTGAATTCAATTTCTCTAAAGATTCCTGTTCTATTTTCAATTTTTCCTTCAATTCAGGAATTAACTGCTCCGCAAAATTGGCATTTGCTCCTCCACTGATGACTCCCTCCCGTGAGATATAATCGCCAAAGGGCGTAATAATATCCATACCAAACGATTTTTCATGGACCGTTCGCATCCACAGGTCAATGGCTTCCCGTAACGTTTCAGCAATCTGGGAATCCTGAAATATATTCGAAATAACTCTCATTTTTTTATCGAGCTTATCTAAAAAGGCGAATTGTTTCTTCTGAGCTTGAGTCATTTGTTTTAATTGCTCTAAGGGGATGAAAGTAGCGCTTCCGAGACCTGAATCGCGAAGAAAATTGATACATTCAATAGCAGTCATTGCATCTTCAATTACAATTGAATTATAATAGGGGGTTAATGCGACTTTCTCCTTGATATCCATGGCATCTAGCGGTAGCAATTCCTTTAGCTGGCCAACTATTCCTTTTATTTCTTTGTTACGCCCTTTCTCTAATAATTTAACAATAACGGGGTTAGATTCCTTATTTTCGGTGAAAAAAGATTTGATAGTTTCAATTTTTGCAGCGATGGAAGAATTTTCGTGTTGGACTTCCACCTTTTTTCGGGAGAGATCTTCAATGCTATCTTCATAGGACTGGCGTTTATTAGCAGACGATTCGATCTGTTTGGCTGCGATGTCGATGAGATTTTCGGATTGGACAACTTCTGATTTAAGAACTTCAATCTGCTCCGTCAATTGGAGATTTTCTTTTTTCCGCATCTCAATTTCTTTACTTTTGGAAAGATACGTTGAACTCTTAATCTGTATGGTTGATTCTTTCATCTGAATTTGAATTTCAGTATTGGATGCCAGTTTTTCAGCTTTGCTAATTTGCTCTTGCAACTCCTTATAGCGGTCTTGTGATGTTTTATATTCCGTATCTCGCTGTGCTATTTGCTGGTTTAAATTGTTTTGCGCGGTGACTTTCTCATCCTTTTGAATGGTCAATTTTTTAATAGTATCGTCAATTTCTACAATTTCTTCCTTAGATCGTTCTATGGCCTCTTCAATTTCTTGTGCCTTCTTTTGGGCTTGAATTTTTTCCTGTTGAAGTTCTGTGAAGCGGTCTTGCCGATTTTTCACGTCGCGTTTTATAGCAGCTAACGACGCCTTCACATTCGAAAAATCGGTTTGGTTATTTTCAGCACTTTGAAGCTTCTCTTGTATTTTTTGTTTCAAAGATTGGATTTGTTGGTATAAATTATTTAATAATTTCTTTTTCTCTTCTTTTTTCTGCTCGTTATTTTCGATTTGTCGCGTTAATTCTTGAATCTGGCTTTGATATTCTTTCATTTCAGTAACAAGGTTTTTATGTTTGCTGGATGTAAGGAGGGTATTTTTATCAAAAATTTCCTCTGAAACGTGCTCCCATTCCTCATAATTCTCTTTTTCCTTGGCCAGACTTTTTACGCGGTTTTCGGATTCTCGAATAAGTAGATCCAGTTCGTTCATTTTAATTTCGGCTTTATCTAATTCTTCCAGGGCAGTCAATTTCTTCATATCGAACTCTCGAGTCCCCGCCAACTCCTCAATCATTTCGCGCCGTGCTAGGGGGTGCATACCCGCCAATTCAGCGATGCGTCCCTGCAGCACTAAATTAAATCCTTCTTTTATATCAATATTAGCTATTTTCAGTTTATCCATAATTTCAGTGCGCGTGCTTCGTTTTCCGTTAAATCGATAAACGGAACCTCCCCCGCCGGCACTAATCTCCCGCTGCACACTTATCTCGTCTAAGGGAATTGGAATTTTATGATCTGTATTATCGAACAGGATATTTACGATGGCTTTTTCTGAAGGTTTGTCACCCGGGCGCGTCCCTGAGTAGATTAAATCGGCTAATTCCTTAGCCCGTAGGCTTTTAGTGCTCAACTCACCCAAGACAAAAGAAACCGCATCGACCACATTAGATTTTCCACTCCCATTGGGTCCAATAATTCCTGTAAATCCTTTAGGAAAAGCTAGATTCACCGTCTCATTCCCATAGGATTTAAATCCTGTCATAATTATATTTTTAATATGGACCATGAATCAGGAGACCCCTTCAACGGTTATCGCTTCTAATTTTATTAATTAATTTGAGCTATCCATTAATTTTCTTCTCATTTAACAGTCTATAATGCACTGCTTAATAATTTATACTTATTACAATAAGGACCTAGGGATTCATTTAATTTGCCTTTTGGGGCTATAGCCTTTTTTTCGCATCAGGCTATTCATGACTTTCACTTGCGCATCCCAATTACACTCGATCGCTTTTTCAGGGCACCACATTTCACAGAGATAGCATCGATCACACTTCTTTATCCAACGAGGATAAGGATCTAGGATAATGGCATCCACAGGGCATGTTTCAGCACACTGTCCACATTGGCTGCAGTTCTCCTCATTTATTTTAAATTTAGGGAAATCTTTATTCATTCCTTCAAAGGAAGTCAATTGTGCAAAGACGGAATCTTTCGTCCTAAAATCCTTCTTTTCAGGTGTATTTGGGTCAAGAGCCTTCGGAATTAATTGCAGTCCAAATTGGTAGGCGTTCTCTAAATCTGCCGCATTCGGATGTCCGATACTCGTTGGAAGGACATAATCAAAATCGCGATATAACTGATGCTTATCAATCCCAATAAATTGGTCATCATTGCTATCTATTATCTTCAATCCTTTGTTATCGGTAATGAGTTTCATCTTATACAACGTGGCACCCGCATTGCCGCCACTCGTAGAGAAGAGAAACCCTTTCTTCCCTTCAAGCGAAGGTAACGCCTCTAAAATATTTAAAATGTGATAAGGCGGTTTAAAATAATAGACTGGAACACCAAAACCTATCAAATCATATTCGGAGAAAGCGAAATTTTTAATTAATTCTATATCGGTAGTCACTTTTTTGAATCGAATTAATTCACATTTGTGCCCTCCCGCCACCACGCCTTCTGCAATCTTTTCGGCGTATTTTTTCGTATTACCCGATTGAGAAAAATAAAAAATTACGATTCTTAGTGCCATTTTTTATCTACCTGATGATTATTCCAAAATTTCTGTTTTACGAATCATCATCTAAGCCCGCTCGTTTTTTCAGGCGCCACACGAGTTGAATTTTTAAATTTCGCAATTCGGGATCAAAGCCGTAGATATCGGCAAATTTCTTAGAGGTGGTAAGGAGATTAGATTTTTCCTGTTTTTCCACATTAATTAACCCTTTTTCAGCGAGGCGTTTGATATGGTCATAAACATTGGGACGCCCGATTATTTTCACCAGTAAGACGCTGGTGATGGGTTGGCGATAGGCAATTTCGGTGAGAGTATCAACCTCTTCTTTCGTCAACATCTCCTCTTTCGGAATGAATTCTTGAATATAATTGTATAAGCCTCTAGAAAATTCTTCACATAACTGTAAGACCCACCGATCTTTTGTGAGGTGGAGTATTTCTAAAGCACTATTTTGATCAATTAAAAATTTTTTTATTTGCCTTAATGCCCAACGCACTGTAATGCGGTCAGTTCCAAAAAAACTTGCTAATTCTAATTCGCCAAGGGGTCGCCCAGCAAGAAAAAGCGCTGCTTCAATCTGGCTTATTAATTTTGGCTCCTTTTTCTGAGCTTCTACTAATTTTTCCTCTATTTCAGTTTCAGTCTCATTATCTGCTGGTTCTGAATCCGTATCTGTTGCTTCCGGTTCCTCTTTCGGATTTTCGTCTCGCTGCTCCATTCTATCTTCACCAAACTAGCATCACTATAATCCAATGAACCTTCAACAAAAACAAAATAAGTTTTATCTTTCTATCTAAGTTTAAATAAAGTGTATGATTAATCGAGAAAACCTAGAAATTAACGGTAAAATATCTGATATGGAGTTATTTTTAAGATTAGGTAACATTTCAGATGATTTAATTTTTATTCATCCGGTCCTTTCCTTATTCTTTGATAAATTGACCGTGTTTCAATTCATTCACAATGAAATTTTAGTTTCCTCGGACTTACATTTTGATACCTTTAAAAATATTATAGTAAATCGAGTCCTTCCTCCAACCTTTAAAATATTCAAAACGTTCAGCTTGCACTTTAAAGTGTCAATTAATGGTACGAACTTCAAATTCAAGTGTCTTAGTCCAGAATTTGGGGTAATTTGGATTTTACAACATATAAATAGTATGTCCGTTGGGATAGCTTTAGGTCTTCTCGAATTTTGTGATATAAACGTATTAAATAGCCATCAAAATTTATTTCCCTCTAAAAATGTCTTAAAATTAATACTAGAATTGGGTGAAACTTTCTTAAATCGCTACGATTTGATCTGGCAAATCATTGAAAAGTATGATTTTGAAAATGAATTAAGTGATCTACCATTATTTTTAGACAAAAATATTCGGATTGAACGTAGATATGAAAAAATACGTTAATACCCACTTTAGTGATATCTTCTCCGAAAAAGAAAAAAAAGTTATTGGCGAATTTTTAGAAATTGTACGGAATATATGTAAAAAATCGACAAAAGCAGATCCAAAACTGTTCCTTATTGGAATGAAAGCTCTCTACTATTATTTTGGGACAGAAGTCTTTTCCCCAGCTCCTATTTCTTTGGACATTGATATTAATTTTGATATTTTATTAGAGTGGATTAATTATCGAAAATTAATCCCCCAAAAGATAAAGGAATCCCTCGAATTATTAGG
>CAYGYC010000338.1:0-5161 GCA_964353755.1 uncultured archaeon
CCTCTTACGAGAGAACGTACCGGTCTTCACCTAGGTACTTTTACTCCAATACTCAAGTAAGGGACCCCAAAACTAAAGTCAACCTTCGTACTGGCTTTCTTGTTTGGGTTCCATCAACCCATCCTTGCCACCTAATCCTGTTTTTTTCAATCTTTTCCAAAAGCTCATAAAAATCCCTCACGACAGTCGGGAGAGCCTGGGATTCCCTCAGCCTGAACATGTCCTCATGGGTCTTCTCGACGTGACACTCATGGCACAGGGTCTGGAGATTCCTGAGGTCGAAATTATCCCCGCCCATTGAGACCGGGATTATGTGGTCAACTTCCTTGTCATTATATCGGAGGCAGTACTTGCCGCACTTTTGGCAGGTATAATTGGACTTGGGGACGGTTCTCGTTTAACCCTGTAGTTTCAAAGAGATAGAGAATAATTATTTGAAGTATTAAAGAGTTGAGAAACCAGTGATTATAAAGATGCTGAGAATTGATGATCGAGGTTAAGGAAATATCTCAGGGTCAGGCAACGGAAACACGGTATTTTCTTTCCCCCCCTTGACCAAATTTTCTTCCATGCCAATACCGAATTACCGATGCCTGGCACCATGGCATTCCTCATGACACAGAGTCTGGAGATTCTTTAAATCAAAATTATCCCCGCCCATCGAGACCGGGATTATGTGGTCAACTTCCCTGTCTTCCTCATCCAGATTTGGCTTCCTGCATTTGAGGCAAGTGTAATTGTCCCGCTTGAGGGCTTTTTGCCTAGCTTGCGCCCATGTAATCGGGTGGGGGATTCCTGAATACAAATCATCCCAGCATTCCTGACCGCAATACTTCCGCTGTCCCTTAGGCAAATCCTTGCCGCAAATCACACAGTGCTTCCCGTCGGGTTTAGGAAGCTGAGACTTGGCTTCATTGTAGGCGGAATTGTCATAGGTGATTCTCATGGTATCAATTTGAATTTTGGTTGGGGGATTTAAAAGTGTGGAACTGGAATGTTTCCTGGACTCTGGGGATGAAATTTCAAGTCCAAAAAGCTAAAATATTCCGAGGTGGCGTTATTTACTTGACAAAAATCCCATTTTTTGGTTCTATTTGGCCATAAGATAGCAGACAACGGACACAGACATGGGATCTCTCTCAGGGATAAACCCCAAAATTCTTACATGGGCAAGGGAAACGGCAGGCTTTTCTGCCCATGATATCGCTGAACGGATTGGGAAACCTTACGAACTCATTGAGAGATGGGAGTCCGGAGAGGCTGCTCCAACTTATGGTCAGCTGGAAAAGCTCGCATACCAAATCTATAAGCGTCCCATCGCTCTTTTCTTCTTCCCCGCACCACCCGACGAACCAGACCCCAAAAAATCATTCAGAACACTTCCGGAATGCGAAATTGAGAACCTCTCAGCGGATACCCGATACGCGATCAGGCAAGCCAAAGCCATGCAGCTTGCTCTGAGTGAGCTGAATGATGGGGTGAACCCATCCCCACAAAAGATTTTCCGAGATGTCAGGGTGAACATTAGACATCGTGTCAAGGATGCAGCACTCGAAGTGAGATCGTATCTCGGAATACGAGTTAAGGACCAAATAAGCTGGAAAAGGAACGAAGATGCCCTAAGGAATTGGAAGAATGCTCTGGAGGATAAAGGTATATTCATTTTTAAGCGAGCATTTGATCAAAAAAGTATTTCCGGTTTCTGCCTCTCGGACGAAGAATTCCCTGTAATTTATGTGAATAACGGGACATCTGTGACCCGCCAGATATTCACGATTTTTCATGAACTATCACATGTATTGTTAAATGTAAACGGGATTACCATGAGGGATGACAGCTTCATAGAGACCCTTCCTGATGATGAAAAGAAGATTGAGGTTTTTAGCAATTGTTTTGCGGCTGAAGTCCTTGTCCCGCAGAGGGATTTTGAACAATTGCTTTACGGAGATCTCAGTGATGAATCCATTGGGAGGGTTGCCAAGCGCTTCAAGGTTAGCCGCGAGGTCATCTTAAGGAAGCTCCTGGATATGCACAAGGTCAGCAAGGATCACTACGAAAGAAAGGCCAAGGAATGGTCCAGCGACTATGAACGGAGAGCTGGAACGGGTAAGGGCGGTAATTATTATGCAACACAAGCCGCGTATTTAGGAGAGAAATTCCTGGGATTGGCTTTTGGGAGATATTATAAGGGGAAATGCACTTTTGAGGAGCTCGCTAACTATTTAAACGTGAAGGCAAAAAACATCCCCGCACTTGAACAGCTAGTGCTGACAAAACATTCTCCTTATGAAATACGTATTTGATACGTGCACCTTCATTGTGCTCGGACACTATTTCCCCGAAAGGTTTCCTTCTTTCTGGAAAAATCTCGATGACTACGTTGGCCGTGGGAAAATCATTTCCGTCAGAGAAGTCTTTAAAGAACTCGATAATAGTGCGAGCAAACCGCATTTGCGGACATGGATAGACCTAAACAAAAAAATGTTTCTAATCCCGAGCTCCAAGGAAATGGAATTTGTAAGTCAGATTTTTTCAATACCTCAGTATCAGCACATGGTTGAGGTTGAAAAAAGGCTAAAGGGAACACCAGTTGCAGATCCTTTTATCATCGCTTCTGCCAAGATTCGTGGCGCATGTGTAGTGACAGAGGAGATAAAAAAGAAGGACGCATCGAAGATTCCAAACGTCTGCGAACATTTTGGTATCGAATGCACCAATCTTGAAAGTTTCATGGAGAAGGAACACTGGCAGTTTTAGAACGGCCCGTCATCCCGCTTCACCTGAACTCCTCGGGATACTCCTGGAACAAGACGGAGGGGCGTTGATGAATTCGATCACTTTCGACGTCCCAACTTCATCTTTTGGATTGATCTCACCACCGCTGAGGCACATACTCCCCAGTAAGCTTGGGGGCAGGCATAAATAATTAAATATTGGCAGTTGAATGAGCGATTTTACTGGATCGGAAAGGAGCGGAAATGGGAAATTAGTCATGCCTGACACCCAGTTTTCTTTGCTCGCAACCTCTTTCGATGGCTTTTAGTAATCTCTCCATCCCATCGGTCTCAAACAAATCAACCCACTGCCATTTGCCCAATTTAAAGGGAACTTGGCAATCTTCGAGCTTGACAGGAATCAAATAGATTCTGCCTTCTGGCTGTCGCTCCAATACATCCATCCCTTTCTTGAGTTCCCTTTGAACATATCCTTCTTTATTGACGGAGTTGCTAGATAAACATGCCAAAAAGAAACTACTTTCTTCGATTGCTTTCGCTATCTCCAGTTCCCAGTCTTGCCCGCCGACTAACTTTTCTTTGTCTATCCAAGGGTCATAGCCCTCATCCTCTAACCTCATATAAATCTGCCTTGCCTGATCTATGTCCTCTTGGGCATAACATATAAAAATCTTAATCTGAGTTTTGCTTTGTGTTACAGTGACTCTTACGGTTTTTCCCGCTTTGTCTAAGACTGTCTCAGCGAGAATGCCATCGGTTTTTTCCTCTCTCCTCCTGTCGAGTGTTTCCATTAATCTTTCGTACTCCGCTGGGGGTAGGTAAACCCCACTAAGGGCCGCTGACTCCGTCAAAATTGACCCTGATGATACATCTGTAAAAAAAGTAAAATTGCGCGTTCGTTGTTGAGGTTCATCAACTGTAACATAGATAAACCTACCGGTTTTCTTATCCTCATTCATATTCGCCCCCTTGCTTTGGGCTTTTTTCTCTATTTGCCCTGCTCTAAGCGGTTCGACAACTCCCAATTCAAGCTCTTCTTTCAATATCTGAAATCGCCTGTTTATGGAATCCCGAATACTGGCTTCTTTTTTCCCCAATGTTAGAATAATATTACTACTAACAACTCGCGGTATTCCTGATAATCCCAAGGCCTCGGAGCGTATAATGCCTATTTCCTGCCTGACAATATTCCCAAATTCCTCGGCAAGTCCGTTAAAATATTCCGGTGGGACTCCCGGTTGCTTTGACAAAACAGCTTTTTCGGTTTCGAATAATTCGTCAATCAGTCTCCCAACAGATTTAAATCCAATATCTAAAACCCCGCTGATAAGAGAGCCGTCCGGCAAGGGCATTCCTCTCTTAGCCCACGATGCTCTAAACCGGTCCCACTCCTCTTGGCGCTCTTCACTTATCTTGCTTATAAGCTCATCTTTTTTCAATTTAGTGAGCGTATGCATTTAGAATCTCCAAAACCCTCCGGGATTATACCAGGAAATTCAGGAGGGATAAAGGGTTTTTATACGAGAACTGGCTGAGGAGTTAGGGATCACTGAGGATACAGTGATTAATTGGAAGAGGAGGGGGAGGTTGGAAAAGTCTGAGATTATTAAAACAAGGTAAAAACTTGACTTTTTGATTAAAATTTATGAAAATAGTCACGAAAATCTGACCGGGATATAATTTCCCCATGGCAAACTGGTATAACATAGTCATCCCCATAGCTGCGGTAGTCTTAGGATTTTTCTTGGGGATATTGCGGCAAAAACTTTTTGAAAAAAAGGTAAGCCTTTCCCATAAGCTTGACGCCCCGGCTGTTTTTTCAGTAATTCCCCCTAAGATAAGCTTTCAGAATCTAAAGATCGCTAATAAAGGTAAATTACCAGCAAAAAATTTAAGAATTAACCTAAAAGCTGACGTTATTAAACGACATGAGGCGACTTATAAACCGATAACCGAGGAGCAGTACAAAGAAGAAGATAGAGAAGGAATCCTTACTTTAAGATTTGATACATTGCTTCCAGAAGAAGAACTTGTCATTTCTTTTAAATCATCCGAGCCGATTCCAGAGGATTTCCTGATAAACATAAAAAGCGACGAGATGCTTTCCAAGAATGAAGCTGATCAGAAGGGGAGATCTCCCGAGGTTATGCAAGTTTTATTCGTAGGGATTACTGCTGCCGTCGCAGGAACATTAGTTGTTAGTTCTTTGCTTAACAAATCGCGATTAGAAACTTCCAAGACAGCATCAAAACCTTCCGAATCAAAACCTTCCGAATCAAAACCTTCGGAACAACCGGCTTTCTCCTTAAGCATAATGAAAGAAAAGTTAATCTATGGCAAAGGGCAAAAGGCTGAGGTGACTTGCAAGATAGTAAACCTCAAAGAAGATATATTAAGCTGATCGTCTACAGTTGCAAAAATAATAT
>CAYGYC010000339.1:0-5128 GCA_964353755.1 uncultured archaeon
ATCATTAATAAAAAGCCCATTATTTTTTGGAAAGGGGGGAAAACGGAAGCAGGAAGAGGCGCCATATTCTCACATACGGGATCGCTTGCAGGATCGAATGAAATAGAGAGTGCTGTAACCAAACAACTAGGACTTATTGAGGTCTCCACGCCCGAGGAAGTAGTGGATACACTTACCGCCTTTCATTTTCTAAAGGAGAGATTGCCTATCGGACGGAGGCTAGCCGTCGTAGGTGGCGGGGGTGGCAATACGGTAGCGACCTCCGACATTTTAAATAAAGCAGGATTTGTACTGCCCGAAAATCCCAAAGAAGTGCGCGAGAAAATCACAGAAATAATTGGAGAGGTCGGTGTCATTGTCCGCAATCCCATTGATTTGAATGTCGCCATCTGGCAGGGAAAAAAATTAGGTGATATCATCAAAATTATGATCTCCCTGAAGAATATAGACATGCTCATTTTTGATGCCGGAATCGACTGGGGGATCCATTTTGAGAGAGTATTAAAAATGGAGAATGTTATGGAGCCTACTTTCAAATCAGTCCTTCGTCTGTTGAAACATCTTCAAGTCCAAATGCCTATTGTGGCGGTTCTTCCTACGGTTTTTTATGAGAAAGAAATCCTTAATAAAAAGATGGAGTTTGAACAGATGCTCCAAAAGGCGGGTATCCCCGTCTTTTTAACCATGACTCGCGCTGCCACAGCCCTCAATAACTTAGTTTCCTATGGAGAACGATTCCGTAAAAGATCTTCTTAAAAAAATTCATGATCTATTCTTCGATAAAACAACCTCGTCTTGCTCTGAAAAGCTGGTCAATCTAGGTAGTTGTATCGACCTTAAGGAGGGCATGTTTTTTTAAGAACGCAATCACCGCCATGTTGAACGCCTCAGGGTTATCCAGAATGGAAGCATGCCCGGCATGGGGAATGACAACCAGCTCGGCATGAGGAATTAAAGATTTGGTATATTCTTGGTATTTAAGAGGCGTTAGAATATCCTCGCTCCCACCAATGAGCAGGACCGGGGTTTTGATTTCTTTAACCCGTTCTTGCAGTGATTCAGGACCCAGAGTTCGAATAGATTTTATCTTGGTATTGAAGCACCAATTGCTATTCGCCTTAATGTACATATCTTTCATCTGATCATAAACGGTAATGAACAGCGGGTTCTCTAGCATGGTCTCGCCGACAACCCAAGGAAGCAGGATATCGAATCCATCGGCGAAGGGCATCTTTTCCATTGCCACCTCCCAGGATTTTCCAGAGAAGAGAATTCGCCCGTGTTGATAACTGAACGAATTGGCAATCGTGGCGGAAATTACGCGATCGGGATGAAGCACACAGAACATTTGGGTGATAAGCCCCCCCATAGAGATTCCGACCAGATGTCCCTTTTCCACCCCCAAATGATCCATAAAGGCTACTAAATCGGCAACATCATTCTCTAAGCTATAGAACTCTTGGGCTTTTTTTACGTCGTTAAATTCTGTCATAGTTGAGTTTCCAAACCCTCTGGAATCATGGGCATAAACCGTAAAACCCGCCTGGGCAATCGGTCTTGTTTGGAGTAACCATGCCGCTTTTCCCATACCCAGCCCATGGATTAAAAAAACAGCATCACCTTCCTTTCCGCGTTTCACATAACTTATCGTTACGGATCCATCGTCCGTTTCTCGAATAAATTCCGGCATCCAACTCACCATATTACTTAAGATGATTCACCAATAGAACTGATTATTTAAATCATCTGATTAGAAAAAAATGAGAAAAAATGAGGAGGAGAGCAAATTTCTTTAAGAGGTAGCGATTAATTTCCCGAAGGCGACCCACGCTTCTTCATCTTCGGTAGAGCCCGTTACCATATTCCAGAGTTCCCGTAGCACACTGGATCTGCGCGCCAGCCCGGGGATGATTTTCGTGGCGCCTTTGTCACGAGCAACCTCTTCCATGGTGGAAAGCGCGGTCTCCTGCCCCGATAAGAAATAAGACGCAAAGAAGGAAACCTTTTTTTTCTCAAGAGCTTTTTCAGGTAGTTTATTCAAGAATCGTCGGACTTCTATGGCGGGTGCACTAACGTGCACCGGGGTGCCGATAATGATAATATCCTTATTTGCTAAATCTTCCGGCTTCGCTACGTGCGCTTTAATTCGAGTAACCACCACATTTGCTTCTTCCAAACCTTTGGAGATATATTTCGCTGCTTGTGCCGTTCGCCCAGTTAGGGAATAATACACGATTAATGCCTGCATTACATAAACCTCTTTTGGTTATATGTTAAAATTATTAGCGGTTTAGACTTATAAAATTAGTAGGTGAGAACAATGAGTATTATATTATCCATCAACCGCTTGCTAGTTGAGATAAGTAGAGTATCCTCATTCGATGGTGTACCCCTTTTAATCATCCATTCGTCATATAGTGGTGTGATTTTCACCCTTTTGACGTTTTAATTTCAATCCCCCAATTCACGCGATTTATCATTTTAAAAGATTTATATAGGAGAGTAATGCTAGAAAAGGAAAGAACCAATAGGAAAAAAAGTGATTCTTTTGCTGAATAAAGCAGATCCCTGTGATTTTAATTTTGAAGATATCGCTGATTTTGAAAATGAGAGTTCTTGGGTACGTCCCGGAAGATTATGGCTCCAGAATCGAGATAAATGGAATGTGCCCAAGAGTTTAAAATATCCAAATTTAGCAGGTGCTCATTGTCTTTTAAAACGAACTGCCAAACATTTTCCCAATAACCGTGCATTTTATTTTATCCCGAAAAATGAGAAATTTACCTATTATGAAACTAATTATTATGCCGAAGTCTTCGCAAATGCCCTTGTTTCTAAATATAGGGTGAAGAAGGGGGACGGGGTGGCGATCATGACGGGGAATAATTCTGAATTTATTTTTAGTGTCTATGCCATTATGCAGACGGGGGGAATCCTCATCCCTATTAATCCATTGTTACAGAAGAAAGAGGTCTCTCACATCGTGAATTCAGCGGGAAATATTAAAGTCTTTATCGTGGCAGAGAATCTGCTGGGATTAATTAAACGAATCAAAAAGGAATTAGATGTGGGAGAACTCATTGTCATTTCAGATAATGAAAATATTGGACTATCAACTTATAAGGAATTGCTTAACACTTATCCCCCTAAGCCGCCTCAGGTAAAATTAAATATTTATGAGGATTTAGCTGCCCTGTTATTTACTGGGGGAACCACGGGTTTGCCGAAAGGTGTTATGCTTACGCATGCCAATATTATTGCCAATTCGCTTCAATTTATTCTTTCGGGGGCGGCAGGCACCTATTCCTCTTTCCGCGACAATTTAAATCTTATAGGGAAAATGTCGACGATCACTAGCAACCCACTCTGTCATGGGATGGGCTTTTTTGTGCTGAATTCATGTATCACGGGCGTAATTACGCTGTTAATCGATTCATTTGATCCAAAGCGGATTTTAAAGTGGATCGAAATGTATAAATTGATGAGTTATTCGGGGATCCCGCAAATGTTCAATATGCTCATCAACCACCCCGATTTTAAATCAGCCGATTTGTCCTCGCTCCAAGCGGCAGCATCCGGAGCCGCCCCCCTCCCGCCGAAAATCGCAAATATTTGGAAGGACAAGACGGGTTTGAAAGTGATAAATGCCTATGGATTAACAGAAGTCACCTGTATGGCGACTCTGGCTCAATGCTGGGAGGAAATTAATCCCGAAAGTATCAATTTTCCAATTATAGATACTGATGCGAAAATTGTGATGCCTCCCGAATTCAATACGGAAGTTCCTATTGGCGAGGCGGGAGAATTACTCATACGCGGCCCTCAGGTCATGAAAGGCTATTGGAGCAGCCCTGAGGCTACTAAATCTACCCTTGTTGAAGATGCGGCGGGCAAGATCTGGCTGCGAACCGGTGATATTGCTAAAATGGATGCGAAAGGCTTTTTTTACATTGTCGGGCGGTCCAAAGAGCAGATAAAATACAAAGGATATCGGGTTTTACCCGAAGAAGTGGAATCCTCTCTTTATGAGCATCCTGCGGTCCTCGAATGTGGGGTGATTGGCCTCCCCGATGAAACCTCCGGCGAAACGATTAAAGCCTTCATCAAGTTGAAACCTGAGTTTCACGGCAAAATTACGGAACAGGAGATTATTAACTGGGCTAAAGAGAATATGGCAGGCTATAAATGGCCTCGGCTGGTGGAATTTGTGAGTTCAATCCCACGGACGCCGGTGGGCAAAGTGCTTCGGCGCGCGCTCCTTGAAAAAGAACTGAAAAAAGGTCCCATCGAGCCCTAGTCAAATCTTTACATGATTTACCTAGGAATTTCCCAAGTCATAATTTTATTTATGTTTTTTATGTAGAAACCTATTAAGATCATAGTTTTGATATCGATTTAAGGCATTTACGTGTCGGAGGCTATCAAATGCCACAAGGTTTAGATGAAAAATACAAAAGCGTGCAGAAAGTAAAGCTTTTTTTAGGTTTGATCCTATTTTGGATGTCATGGATGCTACCGCTAATCATTATATCAAGTATTTTATCAACAACCTACATTGAAATGGCGATGATGTTCTATGTATGCTTGGGAACCTTCTTAGGAGTGACACCGCCCGTGGTGGCCCTTGTACTCTGGTGGATAAATCGCTATTATAAGACCTATTAATTTGAACTATTGGATGAAGGCATTCGCATTCAGGAGGGCGTTATTACTAAAAATGAGCGCCATATCCCTTACGGCCGGATTCAAAATCTCAATATTGTGAAAGGCTTTTTTCAAAGACGATACGGAATCGCCACGCTCATGATTGAAACCGCCGGAACAGCAGCGGTGGCAAAATCCCCCACGATGACCGCGGAAGGCATGATCCCAGGCATTCGAGACCCAGAAACCTTGATCCAACAAATTCTTCCCAAACTCGGCTACACCCGAGAGGGGATTACCATGGGTGTTCCCCCTGTAAAGAAGGAAGAACTCGAGTTGCTTCAAGAAATCAGTGGCAACTTAAAAGAAATCCGTAAGTTGCTCGAGAAAAGAAATTAATTTTTTCCTTTTTTTATACAAGTGGATTAATTCAATTACTTCCCGATGACATTTTCTCTTACACTTTTATGACTTATTCGTGAAT
>CAYGYC010000340.1:0-5126 GCA_964353755.1 uncultured archaeon
AAAAATACCAGAATTGCACCGATCGCCGCTATAACAAGGCCTATCGCGATCAACAGGCTCATTTTCCAATGTTTCTTCAAGAATTTCTTCCAAATTTCCTCATTGGGTGTTTTCTCAGTCGTTTTCTCAGTCTTATCCATAATCAAATCCCTTATTCATAAGATTTTTAATTGATCCGTTTTTGCACGTAAATGAAGTTTATCTTGAGATAAATACTTTTAAAATATCAAAGATTTTTAAAATTTCTTATAAGAAAGGTACTACTAGCGCCGTGATTTTCGAAAGGAATTAAAAATGGATTGGAGCTGTGTGAATGAAATTAGTAATAGGCGTGACTGGGGCATCCGGAATGATTTATTGTAAAAAACTAATCGAATTTTGCAAGGATAAATTTGAAGTTCATTTGATAGTCTCCAAGCCTGCAGAGTTGATTTTAAAACAGGAATTAAATCTAACCAAACAATATTTCCAAGAGGTAGTGTATAAATATTATTCAGCAGATGACGTCGCAGCTCCCATTGCAAGCAGCTCTTTTAAAGCAGACGCATACATTGTTATTCCATGCTCAAGTAAAACGCTTGCCTGTATAGCTAATGGGATTTCATTAAATCTGATAATGAGAGCCTGTGAAGTTGCCTTAAAAGAGAATAGAAAGCTCATCATTGTCAATCGAGAAACTCCTTTGAGCCTCATAGCTTTAGAAAATATGATTAAATTGAAAAAAGCGGGAGCCATTATTCTCCCTGCGATGCCTGGATTTTATCACATGCCTAAAAATTTAGATGACCTCGCAAATTTTATTGTAGGAAAAGTATTGGATCAATTAGGCATACCTCATAATTTCATCAATTATAAGCCAGTTTGAGTGAAAGTGATTTATGAAAGACTTAATTTTATTAAAAATAGGCGGGTCTTTACTTACTGATAAAAGGAAAGAGAAAGGCACCCTTAATGTCGAAAATTTACACCGAATAGCGAAGGAAATCAAGGAAGGATTCAATTCAAAACTAAACAGTCTAATCATAATCCACGGTGCAGGATCTTATGGGCACCCTATTGTTCAAGCTACTGGAATTAATAATGGAATCAAGAATCAAGAACAGGTCTTAGCGTTTGCTCAGACCCAAAAACTTCAAAATGAACTAAATGTCCTTATCTGCGAAGAACTTGAGAAAAACGGGTTACCCGCAATACCATTTCAACCTTCAGCCTCAGCCACTATGAGAAATAAAAAGTTAGTCGCTCTGAATACTGATTTATTACGAAACTTACTGGAAATCTCATTAATCCCTGTTTTATTCGGTGTTCCCGCTTATGATGAAGTCCAACGCTGTTCCATTTTATCAGGCGATCAAATTATTACGTATCTTGCTACAAAACTCGGACCGAAGAGAGTGATATTAGCCACAGATGTCCCTGGTGTATTGAATGAAAAAGGAGAAATAATTAAAAAAATCGATTCCATAAATTTCGAAACGATCCAGCGACTTATTAGGCAATCCAAAGTTTCTGACGTTACGGGAGGCATGTTAGGTAAGATCAAAGAACTCTTTCAGATAAAAGGTTTAGTATCAGAAATTATCGGGGGAGATCCTGGGATTATTCAAAAATGTTTAAAAGGTGAGATTGGTTTAGGTACTTTAATTGAAAATAGGTGACTTATTTTTTGCTTTTTAGAGAATTTCTGCAGACTTTAAAATTTCGTGAAGTAAACAGGGAAATTAGTCCCAAATTCGAAATAGCTGCAGTTCTAAATGAACTGGACGGGCAACCCGTACTTTTCAAGAAATTGAACATAGTAGGGAATATTTATTCTTCCCCCTCACTTCTATGTCAGAGTATAGGACTAAAATCCTTTGCAGAATGGATTCCTAAATTAATTGACGCTCAGAACAACCCCGGCAGGTTGATTGAAACGGGGGCGGCCAAGGACCTGCATTCTATTAAAATCACGGACCTTCCCGTTCTCACTCATTACCAAAACGATGCCGGACCGTACATTACAAGTGGAGCTGTAATTGCTGAAAGGGGGAAGAGAAAAAACGCTTCTGTTCATCGAATATTAATACTAGACGAAAAACAATTAGTGATGCGAATTGTAAGACGCCATTTATATGATCTCTTTACCGATGCTAAGGCACATGGGGAAGATCTCCCACTCTCGATTTGCATTGGGCTTTCACCGGCTGTGCAAATTTCTGCAGCGACCTCGATCCCTGCCGACCAATTTGAATTAAATTTTGCCGCCGCATTAACTGGGGGCGAACTCGAAGTTTATCACGGCCTCCCTGAAAGTGAAATAATCATACGCGGAAAGTTGCTATGTGATAAGGACGTTGATGAAGGGCCCTTTGCAGACATTACCGGAAAATATGATATACAAAGAAAACAACCTCTTTTTGAAATAGACTCAGTTATGGCTAAAAAGGACTTTATATTTCATGCCCTCTTGCCAGCAGCCAAAGATCACATTTTCCTCATGGGACTTCCGAAAGTGCCGTTTATTTATCAAGAAATCAAAAATTCAGGCGTTGCTGTCAGAAACGTATTTCTAAGCCCCGGCGGGTTCGGGTGGTTAAAAGCCATTGTCGCTATCGATAAAAAAGGTGAAGGCGATATAAAAAAAATTGTGGATGCCGTTATATCGGCTCATAGTAGCGTCAAAAGTATTATTATTACCGATAATGATGTTGATATTACTAATTCAACCCAGGTTGAAAACGCCATTATTTTAAATGCACTTTTTAGCAAGACTAATCCCCTCATTTTAGAAAATGTCCGCAGTTCCTCATTGGACCCACGCGCGGTTGATGAAAGGGGTTCAAAACTGATAATTGATGCCACCAAACCTTTGCAAAGAGATAATCTCAGTTTTGAACGAGGAAAAATTCCTGTTTCCCCAAAACGTCTAAAGGATCTGTTAAGCTGACCCCCATGATACGAACAAAACAAGCTATTTCATTGTTAGATGGAATCGACCGAAAAACGGGTGTCATAATTCAAAAGGGACATGATCTTGAGGGCAAATGCATCGCCAATGTGGAACTCCGGTTTCCAAAAAGCACCGGCTCTACCGTGGGAATTTGCACTTTACTCGAGTTGAAAGAAAATGCGGTGGCCCCCCAAAAAATAATTCTGAGCGAACCAGATTCAAATGTAATTGCAGGCTGTATTTTAGCTGGAATTCCAATAGAGGTTGAAGGGGTCAAAGAGACCAAACTCGATAGTAGGGAATTGGCTAAAATTAAGCATTTACCAAAATATCTCCAAGATCTTTTAGTAAAAGAAGCAGAAATTTCTGGAGCTAAAGGATTTATTCCTATTGAAAATGTTCAAATTGCTGGGGTCTCCTATAAAACAATTGGCGAAGGCGGATTGAAAGCAATAAAATATTTTACAGACAAAGGGGATTCCGTGAAAGTACCAACTACTTTGAATCCTGCCGGTATGGACCTCGAGACCTGGAAAGAACAAGGTATTTCAGAAAATTTCGCCAAAAAGCAACTAGAAATAATTGATGCGTTTAAAAAAATCGGGGTCGTCCCTACCGCGTCTTGCATTCCCTATAGTCTTGGCAATTTTGCTCCTTCCGGCAAACATGTTGCTTTTGGGGAAAGCTCCGCAGTAAATTTTGTAAATTCGGTCCTTGGATGCCGCACAAATCGTGAAAATTCCATCAAGACCATAATCTCCGCATTATCCGGTTATACCTTAAATAATGGAATGCATTTATCCGAAAATCGAATCCCAAATTGCGAAATCCAAGTGAAATGCAAGTTAAACAGTATCGCTGACTTTGGAGCACTGGGGTATTTTGCGGGGGAACATTGTGAAATACCTTACTTTAGTGGGATTTCGCCTAATTTTTGGGAACTCAAGGCCATTGCTGCAGCTAGTGCAGCTGTGGGCGCAGTCATCCTATTCTTTGTTGAGGGAATGATTCCCGCAGACTGTAGTACAATTCAAAAGAGACTCACTTTTGGCGTGAAAGAATTAGAAGCTATTTATAAAAAATTAAATAGTACCGCGAAAATCCCCGATTTAATTACTGTAGGATGTCCCCACTATGATATTTTTGAAATTAAAAAGATTGCCCTGCTGTTAAAGGGGAGAAAATTGAAAATACCTTTCTGGATCATGACCGCTAATTTGTTTAAAGTTCAAGCCAAATCCTATGGTTATTTAGAACTAATTGAAAAATCTGGGGCATGCTTATACTCGGATACATGTATGGTGGTGGCGCCAATTGAAGACCTTGGTTTTAACATAACAGCTACGGATTCTGCAAAGGCTGCAAAATATTTACCCACTCTTTGCAGACAAAGCGTTATCTATCAGCCTCTAGAAAAACTAATTGAATTAGCTATCGCATAATCACAGACCCAAAATCCATGCTCTGGGTCTCAACATTCCAAGCATCTAGAAATAAAATAGGCTAGTTAACCCATGAAATAAAAAAAAGCAATTTTTTTATATTTTTTATTTTTCTAATTCCTCTTGAAGAATTACCTCAATCCCGTTAGTTAATTCGGAGAGATATTGATTTGCATTATTTTGTAAAAATGGCTCTTTTAAAAACATCTGTTCTCAAAAAATCCACGAGATTGCTTAAGAATTCATTCATCTTTACAGAATATAATTGTGAAAATCTTAAATACAATTATATCTTTAAGTTATTCGGAAAAAAAATCTTTAAATAGATGGAATAGTGTTTAATTAAGTCATATAAATAAAGAATGGTGTGGATAGATTGATACGTGGAGGAACGAAGCCCCAAGAGTTAGAGGAGATTCTGAAGGAGTTAGAATCTTCGATCCCGGAAATTGAAGCTGCTGCTATTGTAAGCGCAGAAGGTTTGCCAATTGCTTCCGCGTTACCGCGGGATATCGACGAAACACGTGTAGCGGCAATGACAGCAGCAATGCTCAGTCTAGGTGAAAGGGCGGCAGCAGAACTTCGCAAAGGTGAATTGGAACAGGTGTTTATTCGTGGAACAGAGGGGTATATCATCAGTATGGCTGCAGGCGAGAACGCAGTGCTTACAGTCAGTGCTACGAAAGATGTGAAACTAGGTTTAATCTTCTTGGATATGAAACGGACTGCAACTAAAATTTTGGAAGCCTTAG
>CAYGYC010000341.1:0-5096 GCA_964353755.1 uncultured archaeon
TAAATCCGCGGCAACGTTCTCGAGGGAGCGGCTGGTCAAAGCAATTTTAAAGCCTAATTCTGGAAAGCCTCGATCGTTAATATCAAGATTCCTGAGTGGTCGAGACCAGATCATTCCAAATACGCGAAAAGCCTTATTCGTGATGCCATAAACTTCAGAACCAATAATTAAGTTAATGGAATAGACACCAATCTCATGATATCCCACAAAAATTTTGTGCAATCCTTCCGCAAGATTCCTCCAAATCTCTTCGGATAGGGGAAATGCCGAATAAGTATCTTGAATAAATAATACTTCATCTGTGCCTGCTAAGGGCGCCCACGGAGATACCCAAGAAATGCCCTCCGCCCCATTTCCTATTTCTCCAATCCACCGAGGGCCATCGCGTTCGCGTTCTACATAGGCAGTGAAAAAACTTTTCCGGTACTTTTTATAATATTTCCTACTCTCTTGGAGCGTTAAGGCTACTAAGGGAGGCGGTATGGGGAGAATTAAGAGTTGGAAATGCGGATGAACGACTGAAGCAGCTGCTGGACGCAAAAAATTCATGCCGATGGTAGGATAGAATTTGTTTTTCATGCTATGAGCATATTGTAATTCAAAGAATTGCTGAGAACAGATAAAGGCATCATATAATTGTTTAAGTTTTATATCTTTCAAAAGAACAGATTCCTCATTATTCCCAGTAATCCGACAGATCGCCATTTTTGTCCAGGACCATAGGTTGGGGAAAACCACGGCATCGTTCACTTGAATTTGATTATAACGGGGGTCTGCAGGTGTTAATTTCTCAGGGTCAGCAAAATTATGCGAACGAGGGATCATTACATCTTTCAATAACCCTTCAGGAATAATATGAGGTTTGTATTCAGCCCGCACCGGTGCAATAGCTGCCCAAAACGCCTTGAGTAAGGGATGAATTCGGATTTCGGTTTCATATTCTTCTCTACCTATATTTTTGATTGCCGGCGGTAAGACATGTCTGATTGGTATGATAATTTTCTCTAATTTCACATTGTACCTCTCCTTTTTAATTAGAACTTCTAGAGGTTGATTCATATGTCTTTTCATATTAAAGGAAAACCTAACCTTTAAAATCTCTTTTAGATCATAACTTATAATAAAAGTTGAGGGTTGTAAAAATGACAGAACTGACGAAGCCGAAATGGTGGGTAAAATTAATTGTTTTAGGGATCTTTATTGGAATAGTAGCATTGACTGCGAAAGTGGATTGGAGCGTAGAGGAATCAGAAACTGGTTTGTTAATCGGATGGTTATTTGGAGGCTTACTAACAGTTGGCATAGTAGGTCCTATTGCTTTTATGTACCTCGCAGGGAACAATGTGGTCCCTAGGGGAGAATCAGATAAGAAATGGTTTATAATAGCACTTATCTTATATGCCATTGCCAATGGGATTCCAATAGTTTTTTATGTTATTCTCGGAAAAGCGCCTGGATTCTTTCTTTTCCTCCAGCTCGGATTATTTGGACTCATTGCCGCCTTTATTTTGCAGCCGCAGAATCTAAAAATTCGATTTCTCGTTTTAATCAGTCTCTTTGCAGTGGTTTTAGCTCCAATTGCAGTCTTAATCCTTGGAGTAGATCCAGTTACCGATAAGTTTTTGTACTATTTATTCTTCTGGGGATTGTTTTCTGTGTTTCTGTATCTATTCATCGCAATCGGCTGGAAATTCGGTGGTGGAGGGCGACGGGAAAGTTGGAATATTTTCATGGCAGGTATGCTCATCCAATTCAGCACGCTCGAGGATTTCTTCTACTACTTTTTGAATGGACAACCGCTCCCTGGGACTTGGCCTTGGATGCGTGATTTCGTTATTAATTTAGAAGCCCTCTTTGGTCATATTCCAACAGATGGCGATCTCCTCATTTTCTGCTTAATCATCACCACCATTGCCATCCTTGTCCTTTTTGATGTCCATGGCTATATCTGGGACCATTATCTCAAGAAAAAATAACTTCTTCCCCTCTTTTTCTTTTCCTTAACTCTTTTTAAATAGTGCCCATTTGAATAATTTTATATCTTATTGTAAAAATTAGATAGTAAAGTAGAGTAGTTGCATTTGGTGAAGGATTAGATGAAAATTTTAGTGACAGGAGAATACCATTCTGGAAAATCCACATTCGTGCGTACCGCATGCAGCAAATCAGAAAGACCGGCGATCAATATCGATAGGGGAAAGGAAGATAAAACGACGGTGGCGATGGATTTCGGTGTGGTGGAGTTAAAGGGGCTCCGGCTAAGTGTATTTGGAACGCCGGGCTTGGCGCGATTTGATATTATAAGGCGGATCGTATCGAAGGGCGCAGATGCCGTCGTCTTCATGATCGATGCCGCAGATCAACTTATGGATTATCGCGTAAAGTATTTATATGAGGAAGTCATTTCATATCTAAACCCAGAACGGGTTCCCTATACCTTTATCGCTAACAAAGTCGATCTCCCAAATGCGCGCGATCCCGAAAAACTTAAAAGTTTCTTCACCTTTATTGGTGATGCCCCCCTATTCCCGATCAGCGCCAAGGATTACGAAGACGTCCAAAGAGTGTTGCTAAAGGTCATTGTAAGGCTGGTGGATAGATTCTGGCCGGTTCTCATTTCCCTGAATAAGTATCATGGTGAAGTGAAGGGGGTAGAACTCATCGCCGAGGAACTCGGGAAAAATGCGTACGAAACACGATCTTATCTGCGGTGGCTAGAGCGCCGACAGTTAATCGAAGTGGATTGGCGCCAATTGATCTACTGGCTCTGCCCAGGACTTCAACGAATGCTGAAAAAATAAACCTCTCTCGGTCCCAAAATATAGCCCGGTGGTGTAGTGGTCAAATCGATGAGGCCATGCATTGGGGACTCTGGACATTAAATTATAATTCAGGAGAGATATCCCTAGACCGCGGTTCGAATCCGCGCCGGGCTACCTCATTTCCTATTTTGTCGAAACTTGGCGGAATTATTCCGTTAATATTATTCGGTTTTTTAAAACAATTTGAGTACTTTCTAAAGATGAGATATTTTCGAAGGTTCTATGAAAAATTTTAATCAAAGCGTGTAATGATTACTTTAGAGGAAAAAAAGATAAAAGAATCTGGACGAAATTCGATTTGCCGGAAAAAATGATTAATATTAAGAAGTTATCAGAGGAATTGCAGCAAGTAGGGGCTTTACTAAAGAAAGAGAGTGTAGTTTGGCCCTATCAAAAAATGAGTATTAATGAATTCATGCGAAAATATTTTCCGGATGCTGAATCAGCTAAGGTGATTGAGAAATTTAAGCAATATCCCCCGGATAAATTATTACAAATCATTGAAAATCAACTGCGTATTATTGATGCAAATTTAGGTCCATTAGAAAATACCACGAAAGCCTTAGAATTTCAACTGCGATTATTAACCTATTTCGCTATCTATGCCCCTGATAAGTTAGAGGAATGCCGTCAAATTCTAAATAAAACACCGCGTGAAATACGAGAAGGATTTGTTAGTGAAAAAAACCTTGATATGGCATTTGAAAAAGGCTTTTCACAAAAAAGTATTGCAGAACTCATGACCCTCTGGTTGAATATGCGGTATTATGGGGCGTTATCTTGTGCCCTTAGCCCCAAGTTCCTTCTCAGTTATGTCACAGATGTCACTGCCTTAGAAAGTAAAGTAAAAAACATTGAAGAAAATCTCACTAACCTCCGTCCAAATGTTGAGAAAAAACAGGCAGAATATTCTTCTTGGGTTAAAAAAAAGCAGCATTATGATGAAGAACGAAAAGCAATGACATTCGGTCCAGAGAGTGTGCAACTAATTGAAAATGTGCTGGAAACAATATATCAATCCAGTGTTGGCGGAGAACTAACTCAAAAAGAAGCAATGACAATTGTCACTGAAGCGAAAACGATCATAGAAGAGGCTATTAAAGTAGGGGAAATTGATAAAAAAACCCTCCTCTCTAAAGAAAAACGGGAAAAATTAGAGGGGATTGTAAACGAAATTAGTAAAAAACCATATCTATTTTTTGTAATCGCGCAAATTTCAAATTTTCTACAAAATGGAGAAGCCTTACGAAAAGAGCATATTACAACTTTACATAGGATTGAGAATGTTATTAAATTATTCCCTAAAACTACTGAAGAAGCCCTAAAAAATGAGGAATTGAAAAAGGATTTACAAATAATTTTTGAACCTCTCAAATTTATTCAACCTAAGCCCGCTGCGGTCAAAGAGGAGAAGACCGAAGAAGAAACGGAAAAGCCTTCAGAAGGGGTTAAACCCGTCCCTAAGAAAAGGACCAAAAAACTATCAACTATTCAAATGGATAATCTAGATATTCTGATTCTGAAAAAAATCTTTGAGGATACCTCAAAATGGTATCTGGAACGCATTATAGAGGAGAAGAAACAGGGATTTGAGAATCTAATAGACCTTTTTAATGGAGTACCTCTTGGATTAGGGGCTTTTATCTCGCAATTAATTATGAATCGCGTGATAAAAATAGATCCTGATAAATTAAAGGAGTGTCTTATTGGATATCTGGGGAAAACCGGCGTGTATGAGTTATATAGTCAGTTAGGCAAGGGGGCAAAAATAGAAGCGGAAATTGAAGTAGCAGAGGAAATTATAATTCCTCCAAAAGTTGATCAACGTCTTGCACCTTTACAAAAACAATTAAAATTTGAATTTATGAAATATTTAGAAACCGCTAAAATAAGAGCCATTCCTATTTTTAATGTTTTAGAATCACATCAAATACCGCCTATTAAATTTGTGGATTTATTCTTAGAACAAAGCCAAAATACTCTGGTTAATATCATCAATTTTAATGCCGAACAGAAACTCCATCAGTTGGTGAATTTAGATCCAAAAGAATTCGAAGTTAAACTGAAAACCCTGAATTTAAAACTCGCGTCTTTTATCACTGAAATAAGTAAAATTTTCGAAAAAATCATTGCCGAAGACCTTACAGATAAGAAATTGAAAGAAGAAGAACTATTTAACAATTTTAAGAAAGGAATTGAAGAAATTTGGGTTAAAAGTTTTATAATAACTAAAAAAATTGAACCAATAATAGAACCCGAAATAACAACCAGTAA
>CAYGYC010000342.1:0-5093 GCA_964353755.1 uncultured archaeon
GAGCACATTAACTTTTTCAGCCTTCCGGTAGTAAATTCGCTTTCCTAATCCGATGAGGAGCTTTCTTATAAAACTTAATTTATAGACACCCGACATTTTATCCACTCACTAGTTCTATTTGATGCTCACAATAGGGATCTCCGGTTGCCAGAGACTTGACCGTCTGTACTTGGTAGGATTGTATGGGTGAAATTTTAGCAAGGTATTCCATACATGCATCGAAATTGCCTGCCATGGAAACACAAGGTACTTGCAAACCCTCAATAATAAGTTCAGGTTCACATACATTACATTTCTTATCAATTATATGATAGATTATTTTCCTATTTTCTTTAGCCATTGTAATTTTTACATTTTTATTTTTGTTCCACATTAGTTTATACCATTTTAAAATCAGGGTTTTAACATCTTTCGTTTTAGGATCCCATACCTTAAGCATTTCTCTTCCAGTTTCTTGTCCAATTTGGAAAATTCGTGTTTTAGCTTGCTCAAATCCTACTTTCTTCACTAAGAATGATAAAACATTTGGATAATACATTTTAATTAGCAAATTACCGACATATATCTTTAAATGTTCCTTTTGTATTAAATTAGCCATCTGTAGACCCCTTTGATTTCTTCTATTCAAATTAGTCGCGCTCTCATTTAAGTATTAATAAAAGTTTTTAACCTTAAAATTCGGAATCAAATTTCTCTAAAATGGAAGATTATTTGTAACTAATAATTGCCTAAAAAAACCGATTGGACCCGATCGTATGCAATTTGGTCTGCAAGAGTATGCCTTTCTGATAATTACAGTGCTCTTTGGCATTTTACTCGGATTATTCATCTTACAAATTATTAAACGGCATCGGTCTGCCACCAATTTGGTCATTAGTCTTTTATGCGGGTTTTTAGCTTGTATTTTCGCCATTTTTAGCACGTCTATGGTTTTTTCCTTAAATCCACTTGGGGAAGATATATTTCAAGCCCTCCAGCTCAATGTATTCGGATTACAATTCTTTTTCTTTTTCCTATTTCTAGAACAGCTGCGATCAAAAGATATTCATATAGGTCGGCTCGCCCTAATGATTAGTCTCTTTCTATTACAAACATTCAGTTTATGGCTCCGAATTTATTTTTACGAAGTGGGCGAAATCCATGATCTGCTTTGGTTCTTAAGCGATATCGGTTATTCAACCGCGGGATTGTTTGTTTATGTAGGCTGTGCTGTGCCTATTTATATAAAGACCTATAGATATACGCGCGAACGCAAGCCATTGATCATTTCAGTGGCATTGGGGTTGATCGGTATTAGTTTTCTTTTCTCCGTATTAAAGGATTGTTTCGATTTCTTCCATACCACCGTCGAATGGTTGGAGCCAATAGCATCCTATTCTATTGCGTTTCAAGCACTTGGACTTTTTATCTTTACCAGTATCTACTTACTAGATATTGACTATCTCTATCGCCTCCCCAATGATGTGTTTATGTTGATGGTTCTAACTAAATCCGGCATTCCCCTCCATACCGTGAAGCTCAAAACGCGGCGCAAAGTGGAAATTGAAGGGGATTTGCTTTCGGGTTTGTTATCTGCCATAAATAATGTGTTTGAGGAGCTGTTTAAAACAAAAACCACAATTAAAAATATCTCGAGTAAAGAAGTCCATTTATTAATGGAAACGGGTGACAGGATTGTCAGTGTGGTTATCACGGATAAAATCTCATTTTTCCTTGATACCGCCCTTAAACGTTACACCAGAGAATTTGAAAAACGATTTTCAGAATCACTCAAATTGAAGTCCCAGGATTTAGCCAAGTATTACGAAGCGATCAATTTAATCAAACCAATCTTTCCGTTTTTTAAAGTGGATAAGGTAATTAATTCTTGAAGAGGATAAAATAAGGTGCAAATCTCCTTTGTTGAAATAGCAATTTTGGTCATTACGATTTCTTTTACCATTTTACTGGTTCTTTTCGTAATTCAATCAATACGCCGCCATAGGACTGCCAAAATGCTTTTATTAAGCTTATTTTCTGGTTTTTTTGCAGGGATTGTAACAATCCTGGGAAGTGGAGAACTCTTTCCTCTTTCACCGCTTATCTATTATAGTTCATTATCTTTCCAATTAAATCTTTATGGATTTCAATTTTTCTTCTTTTATTTATTCTTAGAACAGCTTATTTCTGAAAAATTCAATTCAATACGACTAACCGCCGTTTTTAGCATTTTATTTATCCAAACCATTAGTTTATGGTTGATTATTGTTTTTCTGAATGAAAGTGATGTGACAAAATCGCTTTGGTTTCTCGCTGATATGGCGTATATGGTATTAGGCTTAGTTGTATATTTAGGATTTGGGTTTATGATCTATCTTAAGACTTGTCAATATACGCATGAAATAAAATCGATCATCTTCTCTATTTCAATGGCTGTAATTGGTAGTGGATTCATTATAATTGGCATCAAAGATTATTGCGATTTCTTTGGGATATCAATTCCCTTTGTAGGATATGCTGTACCACTTAGCAATGGCCTATATGCCATTGGACTCATCATTTTCACTATTACCTATGTTTTTGATATTGATTACATCTATCGGCTACCCAACGACATATTTTTATTAATGGTGCTCACCAAAGCGGGTATCCCTTTGCATACAATTAAGTTGAAGACCCGAAGGCAGGTTGATATCGAGAGCGATTTATTATCGGGGCTTATTTCGGCTATTAATAATGTTTTTGAGGAAGTTTTTAAATCTGCGACCACAATTCAAAACATCTCAAGTGAACAGGTGCATCTGTTAATGGAGCCTGGTGAAAAGATAGTTTGTTTAGTGATTACCGATAAACTCACCTATTTTCTTAGCCGCGCCCTTAAACGCTACGCGATAATGTTTGAAAAAGAATTTTCAACGGAATTAAACCAAAAAAGACAGGATACGTTAACCTATCGGAATGCGATTAAATTAATCAAACCAATTTTTCCTTTTTTCAAAGTTGATAAAATATTATAAAAGGATCTATTTTGAGTAGAAAAGTTAAAAAAGTAGAAATCTCTACAATTAATTATGGCAAATGTAAAATTGAATGAAAAAGCTCTTCTTGAGAGAATTCAAGCGCAGATAGTTCTCTTAAGAAACGAAAAGGTTTCCCAACAGGAATTATTGGACAAATGCATTCGATTTTCAAGCAATAATTTTGAGCAATTTTTAAAAGAGCAATTTAATTGTCCATCTTTAACCCCTCAAAAAATTGCGTGTATTTTAAAAAATACAGTGAAATCCGGGTTTGCATTCCCTGATAAAACAGATGATGAATTACTTTATAGAACTTAAGGAGGGCGTAAAATCGGTATAATTTTAGATTCTGGCTTTTTGTATGGAATACGCGATGAAGATGATCCAAATTATCTTTTAGCAAGCCAGATTATGCAGAAACTTGATTGGAACAATCATATACCCGCGGTCACTACGTGTTTAGTGGTTAATGAAACCTATACGTTATTGAATTATCGATCAAAAGGAAGGAGGGATTTATTAATAAAATTGGATGAACTTTTTTGGGGGGAAGATAATTTCTTTCGGATTATTTATTTAGGGGATTCTGATTATCGAGAAATCGCTCAACTTTTAAATAAATACACAAGTTCACAGAAAACATTAAGTTTCGTTGATGCATCATTAATATATGTTAGTCAAATACTTAAATATGAGGAAATCATTTCTTTTGATGCCCATTTTGACGGAATTTTAACGAGAGTTTCTGTATAACCTAGTCAGAAAACCCATTTTTCTAAAACTGATAACTATTATAAATTGGAAAATTCCTGGTCAAAGAGAAGCAGCAGATCAGCAAGCCCATTTTTTTGAAAAGTTTCTTGGATCGTATTCCCAATCATCAATTGAAAATCATCGATATGTTCTTTGAATTTTGATTTCATTTGTGGGTACAATTCTAAGAAATTACTTAAAAGATCCTGAAACTTTTCAGTAACAGTGCTGAAAACTTTCAGTCCTGCGATAATTCGTCTCTCAGCAATTTCCGGGCTTGTTTTATTAATATAAGCTCCCTTGAATTGCGTCCTCATGTAATTTTCAGTCGCTCCAATTTCCTCATCATTAAATTCCTGTTCGATGAGGGGCATATGAATTTGATTTAAACGGGGGTAATTCGCCTCAAGGAAGTCTTCAATCAGATATGTCATCGCATAAGTAATAGTTTCATGGATAGGAATGAGCTTTTGGCTGAGATAATAAAGCAAAAAAGCGGTGACATTCTTTTCTTTACTTAATGTATACATTTCATGATAATCTTCACGGGCACTCTCAAAAATTTTAGATAAGATTGTTTCTTTGTGTAAAAATCTTTCAAATCGCTCATGTACAGCGTTCGCTAGTAAATCCGCCAATGTAAAATTCCGATTTTGGTGGTTTACATAAATTTTAGGAAGGGCGAATGGGACGTACCCTGGAATATCAGGATCTTTTAAATTAATTGCGCCTGTAACCCGATAAACCGGTACTTTGTTAGAAGGGACCGTATCATGAATACTGCGATAAAGTTCTATGAAATCGGGATAATTAATTATATCAATTTCATATTGATCTGAAGTAGAGGGAAGTTTCAAGAACTGATTTACATATTTGGTTAACTCTAAAATAGCATTTTCTATTTCGATATCAAGAATTTGATTCTGAGCCGCGATATCTATTAATTGTTCAAATAAGTCAGAATGAAAGTCAATAAATCCAATCTTTGTCAGTTGGGTCTCCCCTATCTCACTTTTCGATTCAAGGACTGTTTGATAATTCTACGGTTTGCGATATGGCGTACCCGCTTTTCGCGAAATCATAATCCAGCAACTCTATTTTGTCCGGGATGATTTTTAATATCAATTTACGTTTTCCGCGCACTATTTTTTGAGCCTGCACAAATTCTTCGTCCCCTTCTTTTAAAAGAAGCAAATGATCAGACCCAGATGCCGTGATTTGCATGCCTTGCACTTTCCCTTCCGCCATGGGCGTGTAGATCCCGATGGTGGCCGTATCATTAAAAAAAATATTTCGTACTTTAATCTCCGGCGAGAGGCCCACATAAATTTCATAACTATT
>CAYGYC010000343.1:0-5090 GCA_964353755.1 uncultured archaeon
TTTATCAAATAATGCTTTTTCGAAGTCGTCGAATTCTGGAATACTCCGATCAACAAAATCCTCAAGAAACTTCACATTAGCCTCATATCTGCCAGCAATAAAGTCTCTACCTTTTGTTGTAATTTTTAGCACTGGCATGTTTTTATATTCTGATACAAATTCTACATCGAAAAGTTCAACTTTAATGAGGGTTTCTATGATTGTTCTCAGTTGTTCTCTGGTAAATGTTGAGAGTATCGAGTATGTTGCAAGATTATGTAACTTATGATCTATTATGAAAGTCGACTTCGAGCCTTTTAGTAATGACATCGTTTTCTTAATACCCAATGAGAACGGCAGTTCTGTAACACAATAGAGAATGATTTTGCTAACAGCACATTCGTAATCTTGGATTAGTTTCTCTATAGTTGTATTCATGTTAGCCTCTCATCAAAATTTCATATAACGTTCCCAGCATATACGACGTTGCGACCGAAGGGAGCAACGTTCCGAAGGACAAGGGCGTTAGCCCACAGCGTATATGCTGTGTTATCTAATGTCTGCGTGCCGACTTCAATATCTTCTATATAGCTCAAGTGATGGTTCAATTATCTTCTTGAGGATTGTTTCACTATCGTTAATTTCAAACAAATTATTCTTTATTAATTTCCCTTGAAGTTTTATATACACGTCCTCATAACTAATTTTCTCTACGTTTTTGAAAAATTTTTTGCCATTATATTCAAGATGACCCATTATATTTTCAAATTTTCTAATCCATTTAGCTTGAGGTTTATTCTGAATTTTATACAATAAACCTGAATAGACTGCCGGTTCATTAATATTTTTATCGATAAGCACAATTCTTAAGTATAAAATTTTTAAATTTTCATCTATCCTTGTTATGGTTTGGCCACGTTCGATCTTTGTTTTGTCTTCTGGAACAAAAAATACAGCGAATTTTCTCAATAACCATAAATTGACATTAGTTGACTCTAATCCTGTTGAACTTCTTGCACTAATGCCATAGCCAGCAGGTCTTCCAATAATGAATTTCTCCTCTTCTTCATGTAATATCCCTTCTATTTCTTTGATTAGATAGGAAACTTCAAGATATAATTTTTGAATGAAATCAAACGCTAAATTTGTCTGCTCGATAATTTCACTTTTGTTAATCATGATTTCAGTCCCCCTTATAGAATATAGAGGTTTCAGTATATTTTAACTTTCCTAATTGCAATAGAGGTGAAAATATCTTTTTCTGATCGCTTAAGAAAATTGCCTTCCTCAGGGGCGTGATTTTTTTGTCAAATGACAAACTGTGCATAAAACCAATGAAGTTGCCACGAAATTTAGCTGTCCTTGCCTCGAAGAAAACAGAGGCGTAGTGCTTTAAAAAAGCACTTGTGCTATAAAGGCTATTAAGACCTTGAAAATCCCGAAGATTTTTCATATCTAATAAATTGTATAGATCCAAAGCGAAATCCTTATCTTGTTTTTTAATGTCTTTCTTACTTTCTAAGATATTGTAGAGAAATGACGAAACCGATTGCCAATTAGTCCATTTGAAATGAGGGATAAAATCTGGCGGAATTATTTTAAATTTATTTTCTTTGTAATAATGGTCAGCCGTAATTGCAATTAACTTAAAATCTTTACCATAATTCTTTGCTTCTAATTTCCCGCCCTCGATTTCGCGTAGTAGTTGAGCTTTAGTTTTCCTAGTTTCGTCGACGAAACCCGAAAAATATTTAGCCTCTATCAGTAAATAACAATCTCCAACTATTAGGACTAAATCTGGTTCAGTATTTTCCTCGAAGCGTGGCCAAAATATAAATTCTGCTTCATTCGCTTCTTGGTTAGAAATACTAAAACCCAATTCATTCAAATATCCTTTCAGAAAAATTTCCCGGGTTGAATATTTAAAAAAGGAAAAGACATTAGAAGTCAGAATATCTTCCATTCTTTCAACTCTGGAAGGCACTTTACCATGTAATTCAGCTAAATACATTTAAATCCCCTATATTATTAGGCACGCAGATTTAAGATAACGTTCTTGGCGGAAAAGAAGCCCAAAAGGTTTGGACTTTAGTCTTTTCCGCCATGTTATCTGCCAGTGCGGCATCCTTAAATAGAACATTTCAATTTCACCTAATATCCAAATCTTGCTATTTGATTAAAAGATATCCGAAAAAGTACAAAATCATACCAGACAGAAGACAGAATATGCGGAAGTGTCCTTTTCTGAGAGCATCCGATATTTTCGGCTTTAGCTCTTGAGGCATAAAATATGTCGTCAGACCTCCGCAAATAAGAATCAATACGCAAAGTAAAAGCAAGTCAGTGACTAATCTGATACTTTGTGACTCTGACAGATATTGCTGAAATCTTTCCCACCATGCAATCTCCTCTGGCGATGGGATTCTTGGTGCCCACTTTCTTTGTAAATGATAGTCATCGGATATCGGATAACCAGTTAGAATCACTAAAATGGCAGTTCCAATAAATACGCCGATTAATCCTATGAACATCAGAATATAGCCGATAGTCCTTGCAGATGTTGACTTGCCACGAATGAATGTTTCAAAGTTTCTTATGAACATGGTTATCTTAAAGATGCCCTCACCCAATAGGCCAGCACCAAAAAGCACACCACCAACAAGTTGCAGCAAGTTTCCAATGATAATTTTTATAGAAGATTACCTCCTTCTTGCCCGCAATGAGCAGATAACGTTCAAGGCTAAAAGAAGTGCGATAGCATTTGGATGGCAATCTTTTAGCCTGTGTTATCTGCCGTCGCGGTGTAGCGTTTCTCATATATATACATGTATACACTTCCTCATCTTTACGGCTTTCTCCCAGAAGGCATATTTTTTATAAACTCGATGTTCTTTCGAACATCAATGAATATAATAAATTGGAAATATATAATGAAAATACAACCTGTTACAAATGAAACAATTGATAATGCAACCAAAAATTGCGAAATACAGCTTGATTTAAAACAATAGGCCCCAAATGCAGAACTTATTACAGAAAGAAAAAGATAAAAAGCAACAAACCAAATTTTTTGGAGAATATTATTCCACTCGCTTATACGGTCAATGGCTCTCTTTCTGATCTGTTCAAAGTCTCCCTTTTCACTAAGCAGTCTGTTAGTCCAATATTCAACGAGACGCTTAATTATGTCGTAACCGAATGTTCCCATGACCACTGTTATGGTAAGCATAGTTCCCGAAACTTGCATTAAACCTACTGAAAAGTTTTCAGACGCCTGGAAAATTCTATTGAACAGAAATGCAATACCAAAAGGCAATAGAACCCAAATAGATCGCCATCTTAAAACCTCATCCCAAAAATATTTTCTTGCCAGTTTATTCATACTATTTCCTCATATTTAAAAAATAAGGTGGTTAGCATTTTTCTTCTTCTACACATCTTTTTACAGCATCCCAATCAGTATCCGCTCCTTTGTAATATTTGCTTATACATCCCATAATGCATTCAAATGTTGCCGGGTCGTTCTTCAAACTACTCTCTGCTAACGATAGTCGAATCACATATACAGCCCCAAGGAACATATCGGCCGATACTGTCTTGAATCCTGTGGCAAAATTAAGATATGGCACATCCTTCCAGGGATAAACTATTTCCCTATTAAAAATCTTTTCAAACGGTATTTCTAACAGAACCCTGTTTGGATCCGAGATTCTATTATTGTGGCAGTAACCCATAAGAGTGACATAAGCTTGCCAAAAGGATGGATGAATTGCCAACAAACATGCCTCAGCCATATTTCGATTGAATGGAGATATTGCTCTATAGTTTTTTAACCAAGCTAATGCAACGTCATACATTTTTTCACCTTCGTCTATGTAAGCTTGAACATTCATATTGTTCCTCCTTTCATTTTATTAATGTGATGATAGCAATTGCAGATAACCTTCTTGGCGGAAAAGAAGCCCAGAGGGTTTGTATGTTAGTCTTTTCTGCCATGTTAGTCGCCGCTGTGGGTATTAAAAATAGAACCATCCCATGTCTTTATTTTTTCTCAGTAGAAGACTGTAAAACAATAAATGGAAAACATGGAAGTGACTTATCTGGTCGAATTCCGCCAAGGATCATTTCAACCATGCCGCACCAAGCATAATTGCCAGGTGTTAATTCAACATTCCTTAGTAGGAGCTTTTCCTCCCCAACATGATGACCCTTATCGTCTTGAAGTCCATTATAATGATAATTTCTACTTCCAGCAAAACCACTGGAATAATCCTGGATAATATTTCCATTAGCAAGTTTAACTAACTTTATCAACTGTGGAAAAGTATCAATGAACGTCGCTTTCCCAGGCTTAATGCTCAAAACATCTTTCGCCTGAAGCTCGCTACCATCTGTAAGCTTGTTTGCCATGTAATACCGGTAACGAGTTACAGGGAAATACCCACTACGTCGTTCCTCTGTTTGTATGACGGGTTCGAGCTGTAATTGGATAAGCTTGGAGCCCCCGATATAATGAATTCCTTTCTCTTTCGGGATCGGGTACATAACAATAGGTTCTGCTGGAAATTTAGATTTCTGTTGTATTGCCAAGTCCAGCCTAATCGTTGTATATGCGTCTTTTGAATATTGAATTGTAAATGTACCTGGTACATAATCAAGGGAATATCTTCCATTTCCGTCTGTTGTGCTTTTGAATTGAGTCTTTAAAATATGAACGGAAACACCACTTATGCCTTTACCAAAAGGGTCTTTTGTTACCCCCCCAATATCTTTCTTTGAGCATCCAAAGGCAAAACTTAAAAGTGCAGCCATGATTATTAATATTGCTATTCTCAAATTATTCTTTGGAATCATTTGTTATCCTCCTTTTTGCGTATTTTTTTAGTGGGATGGCTCTATTGTAGTCTTTCTCTTTCCCCCACCCACAACGAGCGGCTAACGGCTGGCGGGTGAGCGAAGTGCCCCTTAGGGCATTTTGGCTTCAGCCGTTCACTCGCCTGTTGGCCGAAGTGACGCTTCGCTAAGCACCTACGGTTGTTAGAAATACCTTCGGTTGATTTTCGGCTGAAGCCTTGATTCACATTCTGTTCATCACTTCGTGCCGCTCAGCC
>CAYGYC010000344.1:0-5085 GCA_964353755.1 uncultured archaeon
ATAACTGTACCGCAAGATATTTTAATTTTTTACTTGACCTCTGTTTTAGAAAGCGATTATCGTAACTTCACTATTACGCTCGGCATCTTCATCTATTGCGAAGATAATTGTGTGAATTATGACCTTGATACTTTTTCTTGGCTCCGAATTAAGTATTTTAACCTGACTTTTGCATACGAGAAATATATCAATCGCGACACTTATGTTTCTTGGAATCAAATCGGAAATCAATTGCCGAAAATTAACCAGTCGCAAGAGATTCTCCAGGTCGATGGGGCCCGCTTGTATTTCAAATATAGAAATGATCGAAATTGGACATCGGAATCTCCCAATTCCGAATTGCGCATTTTGGTGAATAACCAAACCTACCCCGAAACTGTCAAGTTGAATAAAGCAACGAGGACCTTTCAAGCAGCTAAACTGGGGGGATTTGATGTAACCTCTTATATTGTAAAGGATGTCAATATTTCGGTCGGAATTTTAATGTATATCGCGGATAATTTCGTGTTAAGTAGGAATACAACATTCTCCATCGATGATGCGTATCTTTGGATCAATTATACGATTATTGACATCCCACCACCACAACCACCATCCATCAATGTAGTCGCGAATACGAGTTCGCCTTTTACCGATCACTGGACAAATATCACAGTCACCTGTGTTTCGGGGTCGGCTAATGTATCTCGGTTGTGGTATCTTAATCCATTTAGCAATACCGATGTGACTTTAGATACTAACTTTGCCGGGACCCGGGTTTATAATTTATACTTCCTAAATGATACCGCGGGTTCCTATTTATTCAAATTCTGGGCTAATGCTTCTATAGGAGGGCAGGGTTATGATGATATTACTATTGTGTGGGTAAAACCACAATCGCCGACATTAAACGTAGTGGTTAATATCTCGAATCCGTACCTGAATTATTGGGCTCAATTCACCGTAGCATGTCAGTCCGGATCAGCCGATGTGTCTAAATTATGGTATTACGATCCATTTCTTTTGACTAATGTTACCTTGGAGAGCAATTTCGAGGGATTAAAGGTCCATTACTTAAATTTCACAAGTGGGACTGCTAGTTCCTATGAATTTAGATTTTGGGCCAACTCGACCTTAGGCGCCGATGTCTATAGAACATTAACTGTAGTCTGGATACAATTGATCGCCCCCACAATCAGTTTAAATGCGAATATTACGAATCCCTATACCAATCATGGGATGCAACTGACCATTACTTGCCAAAGTGGGTCTGGTAGCGTCAATACCCTCTGGTATTACGATCCGATTGATTTGAGTAATCATACACTTACCAATGATTTTACGGGAAGCCGCACTTATTATTTGAATTTTACCAGTTCAACGGCGGGTCCGCGGGAATTCAAGGTCTGGGCGAACTCCAGTTATAAGTTAGAGACCTACCAGTTTATCACCGTAATTTGGGTAGATCCGCAGGCGCCCATCATCACACGAAACAGTAATATCTCTAATCCGTTCATTAATAGAGGCGTACAACTCCAGCTAACTGCCCAGAGCGGTAGTGGCGTTATTTCGTTAGTGTGGTATTATAACCCGCTAGATTTGAATAATTATACAATAGATTCCAACTTTGCAGGAGGTCGAACCTATTATTTGAACTTCACCAGCCCCACTGCTGGTCCGCGAGAATTCAAGTTCTGGGCGAATTCGAGTTTGGGCTTAGTAACCGCTGAATCCATTACAATCGTTTGGATAGAACCGACCCCTTCCATTGTAACCGTAAATGCTAACACAACGAGCCCCTACATTAATCGATGGACCCAATTGAAGGTGACTGCGCAGAGTGGGACGGGACCAATTTCCGTCTTATGGTTTTATAATCCATTGGATTTGAGTAATAATACCCTTGATTCCAATTTTGCAGGGAGCCGGACGTTTTACTTGAACTTCACCAGTTCAACCGCCGGTGCACGGGAATTCAAGTTTTGGGCCAACTCGACCACTGGATCCGTGACCTACCAGGCGATTACTATCGTTTGGCTGGAACCTACGCCTCCGATCCTAACTGTGAATAGTAATACGACAACGCCTTATGTAAATCGCGGAACGCAATTGAGGGTGACCTGCCAGTCGGGTATTGGAGCCATTAACGTCATTTGGTATTACGATCCGTTTGATTTGAGTAATCATACCATAGATACTAATTTCTTAGGCATCCGCGTTTATTATTTGAACTTCACCAACCCAACCTCAGGGGCCTTGGAATTCAAGTTTTGGGCTAACTCGAGCTTTGGGTTAGAAACGTATCAACCCATCACGATTATATGGATCGTGCCGCAACCGCCCGTTCTCACGGTAACGGCTGATATCATGACCCCGTATGTCAATTTACGGGCCCAATTGAAGGTAACCTGTCAATCGGGAACAGGGGATGTGGCAGTCCTATGGTATAATGATCCGTTCGACTTGAACAATCATACTATAGATGGCAGCTACACGGGTATTCATATCCATTATTTGAACTTCACGAGCCCTACTGCAGGTGCTAGGGAATTCAAGTTTTGGGCGAATTCGAGTTCGGGATTAAGCGTGTATCAATCCATCACGGTGATCTGGATCGATCCCCAACCTCCAGTCTTAACGGTGACTGCCAACACGACGAATCCCTATACTAACCTCGGGACTCGATTAACAGTGACCTGTCAATCAGGGACAGGCAACAATTCGGTCCTATGGTTCTATAATCCGCTGGATTTGGCTAATCAAACGATCGATACGAATTTTGCTGGGCGCCGGACCTATTATTTGAACTTTACGAGTGCAACGGCGGGTCCGCGGGAATTCATGTTCTGGGTCAATTCGAGCATCGGATTGGTAGTAGATCGGTCAATAGTGGTGATTTGGATCGACCCGCAGCCGCCCATTTTAACCATTACGGCTAATATAACGACCCCCTTTGTCAATTTTTGGGCACAATTGACTGTAACGTGCCAATCGGGATCTGTTAATGTGAGTGCTCTTTGGTTCTATAATCCATTAGATTTGAGTAATCATACGCTTAAGGCAGACTTTGCAGGAAGCAGAACCTTTTACTTAAACTTCACCACGGCAACCGCGGGTCCTCGGGAATTCATATTCTGGGCTAATTCGAGTTTAAACCTGGAAGTCTCTCGATCAATGATAATCTTTTGGGTTTCCCCGCAAGCCCCTGGGCTCACCCTGGAAGCCAACATCACCATTGTCGAAGTCGATTTAGGGACTCAAATCAAAGTGACCTCCCAGTCGGGATCCGGTAATGTGAGCGTTCTTTGGTATTATAATCCGCTAGATTTGAGTAACCATACCATAGATAGCAATTACGCGGGAGTACGCCTCTATTACCTGAATTTTACCAGTGCAGTCCCAGGCAATTATAATTTCAAGTTCTGGGTAAACTCGAGTTTTGGGTTGTTCGAGTATCGGTTTATCACCATCATCTGGATAACGCCAACGCCACCTTCCATTTCGGCGGTAAGCAATGAAAGCAATCCGTTTACCGATCGCTGGGTACAAATTACGGTGAGTGTCCAATCGTCCACGGGGGCAGTAGAAAGCGTATGGTATTATAATCCGCTTGATTTAAACAATCATACAATCGATAATAATTTCATAGGTATTCGAACCTATCACTTAAATTTCACGAGTTCGGTCGCAGGCGCGTATATCTTTACGTTCTGGGCGAAGTCGGTTTCGCAACTCGTCGTATTTGAAACGGTGTTAGTGGTATGGGTCGTGCCACAACCGCCCATCATCAGTGCTGGATATAACGTTACTAATATCTATCCGACAGAATGGACGAGAATTACGGTGACAGTGCAGGCGGGTAGCGGAAAAGTTTCCTACTTTTGGTATTATAATCCGTTAGATGGGAACAATTATACGCTGGCCATGGACTTTTTAATATTCCAAACGCAATTATACTTCACTAGCGCTATCCCAGGTACCTTTATCTTTAAATTTTGGGCGAATTCAACCTTTGGATTATTAGTAGAAAAGGAAGTCACCATTGTCTGGCTTGCACCTGACCCACCTACCTTAACGATAGATCCCAGCTCGCGCAATCCGTACGTGGATGTGCGAATCTATCTCACCATTATTTGCAGGTCGGGTACGGGGAGCGTGGATACACTATGGCTCTATAATCCGCTTACTGGTCAAAATGTAACTCTAGATACGAACTTTGTTGGGGAACGGACCTACTACCTGAATTTCACGCAGGGAACCGCCGGAGTGTATGAATTTACGGTGTGGGCGAATTCCAGTTATGGAGTGGAATCGTCTAAGTCCGACACGGTCGTTTGGGTAGCGCGTCCTGAAATACCTTATTTACCATGGATAATAGGGGGATTAGCCGTAGCACTTGCGGCAGTAGCAGCAATAGTAGGGTCATATATGTTATACTTTAAAGTGCCCAAGACCGTCCGAATGATCCGGAGAACGAAAGGCGCTATTCTCAAGGGCAAACCAACGAGCCCCTTACCAGTCTCACCGCGGGAAACCATGGTGAACGATACGTTCAATAAAATCATGAAAACTAAAAAATTGCCTCTTGCTAAGGAAGAGGCCCCCGGTGTTACTGTTAGAAAGGGGAAAGCACTAGTGGAATAATTAAGAACGCTAATTAAGGTGGGAGTGTTATGGTTAAAGATGAAAAGAAAAAGACAGAAGAAGAAGCGGAACCTGGGACCCTAAAACCTGAAGCAAAAAAGCCTGAAGCTCCAAAGGCTCCAGCCCCAAAGCCTGAAGCCCCGAAAACTGAAACTGCAAAACCAAAAATTATAAAATTGCCTGAGGCGCCAGCCGTAGCTGGAACCCCCAAAGCCGAGGTAATAAAAATATCTGAGAGAGCGAAGCCGAAGCCCGTAGAAGCTGCTAAGGAAGTCAAGCCGAAGCCCGTAGAAGCTGCTAAGGAAGTCAAGCCGAAGCCCGTAGAAGCTGCTAAGGAAGTCAAGCCGAAGCCCGTAGAAGCTGCTAAGGAAGTCAAGCCGAAGCCCGTAGAAGCTGCTAAGGAAGTCAAGCCGAAGCCCGTAGAAGCTGCTAAGGAAGTCAAGCCGAAGCCCGTAGAAGCTG
>CAYGYC010000345.1:0-5083 GCA_964353755.1 uncultured archaeon
TAAAGTCTTTGTCGGACATTCCTTTTGTTTGTTCATGTATTTTCAAACGTGCATAGTGCACTTCTTGGAGTGCTGGATCATTGGGGAAATCTTTTTTTGCTTTTTTCCATAATTCATCATTTTCTTCCATATGGCAACCTCTAATACTATGTATTTTATTCAATCCTCTTAAAAAAAAGTAATCTTAAGAAAAAGCCTTGAAGCAAATTAAGGTAGAATTTGGCAAAAATAGGTATCGGAATTAATTGCTATTAATTTTGGGCGGCAGAATAAAGACTTCTCGAGGACCCGTTCTTTCGATGGCGATTGCCTTTTGCGGACAGAGATGGGCACAGACCCCACAACCGATACATCGTTCTTCATTTATAACTGCAAGAGAATCTTGTAAAGAAATTGCTTCCATAGGACATTTTTCAACACAAGTTCCACAGCCTATACATTCCTCATTGTTTGCTTTGGCAATATACGATGTCATTGTATGAAATGGCCAGACACCCTCATAAAATAAGCGGAAAATACCACAACAGCATTTGCAACAACTGCAAATGCCATCCAAATCGCGTGTAAAATCCAGTTTTGAATGAAAAACCTTATGAACTAGTCCGCTGTCTTCTGCTTCTTTCAAAACTTTTTTCGCTTCTTCTTTAGTAATTTGCCTAGCAAAGCCATGTGCAATTGCAAATTCAGCCGGCTTACTAAAAATCAAGCAGATTTCCCGCTTATCCGTAACTTTGCAAGGATCTTTGACAAGATACTTTTGTTGCTTACAATAACAATACGTCAGCGCAATAGTATCATAGTGATCGATAAGACTTGATGCATCTTCAGCGAGCAACACCCGCTCCTGCCCCACTTGAACATTCTCTTCGACAGGAATAACTCGAGCAGGAGGCGGAAGGCTTTTAAAAACGGGCATTAAATCATCATAATTTCGCTGGGCGCTTACACTAAGTTCTTTAAATAAGTTATTAATGATTTGAGCCAATTTTCTTTCTTTTTCGTTATTTTTACCTTTCATTAACGAAAACTCAATCATGCCGGGAAAAAGAGGCATCAATGTATAAACCGTAATGCCCGTGCTTCTGCTGCGCGTTCCGGTAATTATTCCATTGTTCATCAAAAGTTCTAGCATTTCTAGAATTTTGGCTTCACTTAAATTCATTTTTTGCTTTATTTGATCTAGATTTAAAGAGGGTTGTTTAAAAATCAAAAGAAATTGCGCTTGTTCTTCGGTCATTTTCGCTTGTAAAAATTCAATAAGCGTCTCATTAATCGGAAAAGGCACTACACCTGCTTTTACCACATTATTAGCGACTTTTTTCCATAATTGGGAGATCATTTCCATTCCTCTAATATTATGCTGATGTAATCTCTCAAATTTTCCATAATAATTTTTACGATCAGGTCTTGATTTTAAAAATATTTCACAAAAAAAGATATTTAGGGAATTGAAGTCCCTAAAATATAGAACTTAATAAATTATTCCCTATTAATCTCCCGATTTTATGGTTCCATAATGTCGCGCCAGCCATTTACTAGTACCATCGAGTCCCGGAAAGAGGGTGCGTTCTGAAATATTGGATCGGTCTAATTTATCCCGAATTTCGCTCTTTAAACTAGCGGGAATAATTATTTTCCGCCATAAGCCGGGGATATTCTGTTGGAGCAGCCAATCATCTAAGCATACAGTAGGATCAGACATGAAAGAAAACAAGGCAAATTGGTTTCGGATTCGGTCATTAATGGACGGAGGTTCCACAAACACAACAAACGGCGATTCCGACATGGATTCTATATTTGCCAGAGCTGCGCTTATATTTGTTAACGATTCAGTATCGCCCGTTATAACATTATCAATAGATTCAATCGGAAATACGGCTGAATTAATTTTGTTAGCTTCCGCTTTAAGCGTATTCGGGAGAAATTCCCGTGTCTTGGAAAAATCAACAACCCAAATTACCCCGTCAATATTGAATTTTTGGATATCCGCGGTTACAAAATGTGCAGCAATAAGAGGCGAGTATGTCCAATCCAATAAGCGCGTTGGTAAGCCATGATGCTGTGCTAAAGTCATCCAATACCATATCGAATCAAACTTCACTAGCTCTACACCTGAATATCTTCTGAAGTTTATCAGTAAATGGGACTCTAGTTTTTTATATGGCCCTTCTAAGCGCATTAACGTGGTTGTGAGCTTGTAAGTGCTATCGGAAAGCCCACGGAAGACCTGTGGCGCCCGGTAGCGCCCTATCTTTTCATTAAACCATCCCTTAAATAAAATATCCTGTAATTCATTCCAACTATTAACACGAATCTCAGTCATACAATCATCATCTCGTATTTCAGTAATAAGTTAAAGCTTAATTAATTTATTCTGTCGCTTCCTTCTTCTTGATTAAATAATAAACGCGCTCCCGAGTGTGAAGAATAGTATATTCGCCTTGAAGTTTGGTACCCACGATTAAAATACTCCATTTTTGTTCGGTCGGCGGCTTGCGAAACTCATAGGTGCCTTTATCCCAGAGTTCCACCTCGCCCGCTCCATAATCGCCCGTAGGAATAGTTCCTTCAAAATCAGCCCAATCCAAGGGATGATCTTCCACGCGAATCATTGATACGCGGCCCGCTTTCGGGGGCTGCTTATTACCGGTAATTGCCCACGATCGTAGGACATTTTGATACTGTAGCCTAAAATCATAGTGGAGCCCGCGTCTTTCCGCTTTATGTTTTTGCACAATATATAAATTCTCTGATTTATTAGCCAAAATTAACCCTCACTCATTTTGTTTCAATTCTTGAATCATGATTTCGGTGGGTTTTACCACTATTTTAATTTGATCACCTGGCTTAATATTCATTTCTTCTGCGGCTTGACGAGTGATAACTGCAGTGATAACAGCCGGTTCTTTAAGAGATAAGCGGAGCACAGAAATCAATCCTTGATTTTCCACTTCGTTAATTGTTGTTCTGAATTTATTTCTGGCACTTATTTTCACAAAGATCCTTCCTTTTCCATGGAAACTAACACTTCCGTAGATTTGATTAATGCGAATACGTCTTTGCCTGCTTTTAATTCGAGATCCTGAACCGATTCTGTTGTAATAATGGAATAAATGTTTTGGGGCGGGATAATTTCGATTTTAAGAATTGCCACTTGTGAATCCTTTTGAATATCAACTATCCGCCCCGTAATATTGTTTTTCACTTCCGTTTGTAGGCCATACGTTTGCCAAAGATCAGAATTTTTGAGGGCAGATTCTACATATGTTTCAAATTTTTTATAATAACGTAATAACTCCTGTCCAAATTCAGATAATTTTATTCCACCCCCCCCACCAGAGCCTCCACGAAAAGCCACAGTCGGGCTTTCTCCAAATCTTTTTTTAATTTTTTGGAGAATATTCCATGCATATTTATAGGAGCATTTCATTTTCTTCGTCGCTTTACCTAAATCCTGGAACTCTGTAATGGCTTCCAACAACTCCGCCCCACCTTTCCCTAGAATATCTTCACCGATCTTATTCTGGAGCCAAATCTTATACTTTATAATGATATCCGATTTCTCCATTTTTATCCCATGATTCTTCAGATTCTTACAATTATTATAATAAGTAAAAAGTAAATATGGGTATAATTATTTCATAAGTTTTATTTAGTTTATAGGATTAGGAGAATACAAAATTAATCGAAGAAGACGACATCATGCCTGCTGAGGAAATACAGGTCCATGCACCGGGAAGGATCTGCCTTTTTGGAGAGCATCAGGACTATCTCAAATTACCAGTTATTTCAGCTGCTATAACTTTATTTGTAAATCTGAGAGCGGTAAAAGCAGAGGATAAAAATTTAACAATAGACCTTCTTGATCTTAATCAACGGGAATTAATCCCGCTTAAAAACAGAGAAATTAATTATCAATATTCCCGAGATTATCTGCGGAGTGCTTACAATCTATTTATTCGAAAAGGTTATCGATTAAATCAAGGATATGTTTGTCAGATCCAGGGTACTATTCCAATTAATGCAGGTGTTGGTAGTTCATCTGCATTGATTATTGCTTGGATTACCTTTTTATCTCATGTTTTTAATGCACGGTTGTCTCCTCCACAAATCGCCGAATTGGGGTATCAAGCCGAGGTTGATGAGTTCAGAGAAGCCGGGGGTAGAATGGATCATTATACTTCAGCTTTAGGTGGGATCCTCTATATTACGACGAGCCCGCCCTACAGCTATGAATATTTGAATGCCTCTTTAACAGGTTTTGTATTAGGAGATTCTCTCGAACGGAAAAATACCATTGCGGATTTGTTTCAGGTAAAAGAACAGGTCCAACTCGGATTATCTCGATTACGCCAATATCATGAGGACTTTAATCTGCACACATCTACTTTGGATGAAATTTCATCTTACTTACCCTTATTGCCTCCAGAACTTGCTAATAGTATAATTGCCAATCTTATCAATCGGGATCTCACCCTAGAAGCGAAAGAACTTCTTTCGTCTCGCAATTTTTCACCCAAAGAATTAGGCAAGCTATTAGATTCGCATCATCTCCAACTAGCTCAAAATTTAGGGATTTCAACACCGAAAATCGAAGAATTAATTGCAGCGGCCAAGGATGCAGGAGCGTTGGGATGTAAAGTTAATGGTTCTGGATTTGGAGGTTGCATGATTGCCTATGCTCCTGATAATGCGGAGAACGTGGCTAATGCTATTGAAAAGGCAGGTGGGAAAGCCTATATACTTTCGATAAGCGAAGGCTGTAAAATAATCAAAGAATAAGACTAGTGAGTAACTTTAAATCATTTGGTATTTTAATTAGCAAATAATTTTAGGTAGAATTGTTATAAGAATTTACCAACTTTGACTATTATAAGATTTAAGAAGTTTGGATAAATAAACAGGCAAAAAGTGACGGTAGAAGCGAAAATGTCGTTAATTTTGAATGAATCCCAAAAACTGGTTTTAAAGCAAGTCACTCGGAAGTTAAAATCAATTGAAGAAATAAGTGCCGCGGTAGAACTTCCATTTGAAAAAGTTCAATCGATATTGGGTTATTTTATTTCCGCTGAACTTGTGGAGC
>CAYGYC010000346.1:0-5074 GCA_964353755.1 uncultured archaeon
CGTTTTCTAAATATTCTATCACATCAATGGCATCCACATCGAGGGCATTTCCAATACTGACATATTTGGAAATACCTACGCCTTGTGAAGCAGCGAAATCCATAATTGCTGACCCAAAAGCGCCAGATTGACTTATAAAGGATATTTTCCCTCTTTTGGGACGTAATAAACGATAACGCGGTATAAATAGCGTATCTACCCCAGAATAAGGATCGAATACACCTATAACATTTGGACCTATTATTCTTATTTTATTAGCAGTAGCAACCGCCAAAATCTCCTCTTCCAGTTTCTTTCCTTCTTCCCCAATTTCTGAAAATCCCCCTGCAATGATAATGATCCCCCGCACCTTCTTTTTGGCACATTCTTTTACCACATCTAAAACATATTTATTAGCGATGGCAATTACCACTAAATCAAGAGGTCCAGGCACTTCCGATATGGATTTATAACAACGATATCCCAGAAGCTTATCTAGTTCCGGGTTTATTGGGTAAATATTTGCATTGATATTGGCTTCTATAAAATTTTTAAAAATTACATGCCCAAATTTTCGTGAATTCCGCGAAACACCCACTATCGCAACATTTTTCGGCTTGAAAAACATGTCCAAATCACTGCGTCGCATAGCCATACTCAAAACCTCACTGATAGATTAATTTAAGAACCATAGCTTAATTTCTTTTTCTATTTTTTAATGCAACTCTATATACATATCTTAGCCTTAAAAAAGAGGGTAATTTTGACTTTCTTCAAAATGAGAACAGGAAGTGAAAAACTAATTGAATTTTAATTATTTTGAGCAGTATCTCCATTCAATGTGAGTAGATTCAACATAGTTGGAATGTCAGTCACTGGCTTTTTACAGAACCCTTTAAAGCAAACATAGGCAGTGGCTTTCCCATCGATGCTCGGTTGATTTTTCACATAATCCGCAATTTGGGAAATTTCGGTTGAACCCTGATCTGTTGGGTTCAGTATAACTATTTTATTTGGCAAGAACTGATTTCGAATGGCTTTTATCATCGCCTGGGTATCCTGTGTATGGGGATTACCGGCTATGGTTATCTGACAAGAGGGACCTATAGCGAATTCTAAGGCGACCATTAATTGAGTAAAGGCCGTTGGCATTTGTTTCACCTCATTAGCAAATACGCGCCCAATACGAGCCGCCCTTTCTCTAAATTCAGCATTTCCTGTAATTTGTTCTAGACGAAGTAAATTTAACATGGCTACTGAATTACCCGAGGGGATGGCACCATCGTAAATCTCCTTTTTACGGATCAAAAGTTCTTCACCATCCTGCGGAGTAAAATAAAAGCCCCCAATCTTTTCATCGCCAAAATATTGGAGTTGTTCCTCGTTTAATTTCAATGCTTTTAGAAGATAGCTCGTATCAAAAGTAGTTTCATAGAGTTCAAGGAGACCCCATATCAAGAAAGCGTAATCATCAAGGTTAGCAAGTATCGCAGCTTCCCCATCACGATAGCGGTGTAAAAGGCGTCCATCTGATCGAACCATCTTGTTAAAGATAAATTCTGCAGCTGCCTTAGCAGCTTCAATATATTTCGGTTCATCAAACACACGAGCTGCTTTAGATAAAGCTGCAATCATTAAACCATTCCAATTAGTCAAAACTTTATCATCTTTATGAGGATGAGCCCGTGTCTCACGAATTGAAAATAATTTTGTACGAATCTTTTCAACAGATCGTTGTAATTCATCTGCGGATAATTTCAATTCAGGCGCTAGGTCCGCACGTGATTTACTTAGATGTAAAATATTTTCACCCGTTCTTTCTTGAGTAGCTTGGTCTAGAAAATTCCCACCTTTTTTTACATTAAAAATCTTAATAATAAAGTCCGCTTCATCTGGGTCGAACAATTTGCGGATCTCTTGCTCTGTCCACACATAAAATGTCCCTTCCCCCAATTTCCCTTCTTCATCTTTACTATCCGCATCCTCCGCTGAGTAAAATCCTCCCAGAGCATCCCTCATATCGCGAAGCACATAGGTGAGAATTTCCCGCGCTGTGGTTTGGTATTCTGGCTTTTTAGTCGCTTCATAAGCTTCGGTGTAAGCCATCGCCAATAATGCTTGATCATAAAGCATCTTTTCAAAATGTGGTAGAAGCCAAAAATCATCGGTGGAATATCGATGAAAGCCAAAGCCAATGTGATCAAAAATTCCCCCTAGCCGCATAGATTGGAGAGTTTTCTCCACCATATAAAGCGCATGTGGTAAACCAGTGCGTTTCCAATAGCTTAACAAGAAGAGCATGATATGCGGCGTAGGAAATTTTGGAGCACTACTAAATCCGCCATCCTGTTTATCAAATCGCCTTACAAGTTGAGTGTAAGCAGTGGCTAGTGTCAATTGATCGAGATTTTCACCCGGCACCACCGTAATCGAATGATGCAGTGCCTCTATAATCGAATTAGCGGATTTCAACACTTCCGCTCGCTTATTTCTCCAATAATCATCTATGAGAATTATTAATTCCAACATCCCCGTGCTCCCGAACCGCCCTTCTTTAGGAATATAAGTCGCCGCAAAAAAGGGTTTTTTATCAGGGGTCATAATGATAGTAAGTGGCCAACCGCCTCTTCCTGTCATTGATTGACATATATCCATGTAGATACTATCAATATCTGGCCGTTCTTCGCGATCGACTTTAATTGATATAAACGTCTCATTCATTCTTTGGGCTACTTCTTGATCTTCAAACGATTCATGTTCCATCATATGACACCAATGACATGTGCTATATCCAATCGAGAGGAATATTGGTTTATCTTCTTGTTGTGCCTTTTCAAATGCCTCAGAACCCCAGGGATACCACTCTACCGGATTATACGCATGCTGGAGGAGATACGGACTTTTTTCTGAAATAAGATGATTCCCCTTTTTTGAATTATCTTCTTTAAACAGTTTCACATCCGCGAAAAATCTGATTCTCAAGATAAATACCAAGATAGGTAAAAAAAGAAATAGGCAAAAATTTCTGGCGAAACATTCTCTTTATTAATTAATGAGAGAAATACAGATCTATTACGTTTCATTCCAACTAGCTTTGAATTGAAGTAATTCTTCTCGTTGATCATTTAAATGTCTTAATGTAATAGCATCATCTTCGGCTTCTTCAAGGGTCCCATCCGCGGCATCGCTCAAGAATTTTGTAGAGGATTCATAATTCCATTTATTTAATATTTTATCAACCTCGTCATTTAAGAATTTTAATTTTAAATCGACTAAATCTTCTAAAAATTCCTTTTCAACCGAAATTTGTGTCATATTTAATTCACTCGGGAATGTCTATAACCTTTTCCAATAATTTCAGTAAAATTAAATCAATTATAATTATAAATCACTGGAACTTTAAAAATTCGTTTATCTCATTGGGGAAGTTTTTATCTACGAAGAAATATTTACGAGGAAATGATTTATCATATTCCAATCCTGATGGAATTCAACTTGTCAATCTCATGAATATTGAATTGCATCCTCTTTTTATGGCTACCCGTTCATTTTCTATTCGCTTTTGGATGTCCATCCCATCCGAAAGTAAATTTGTGTTCGGACGAGTAACGGGGATTAAAGCCATCGAAATTGCCGTGAGATCAGAGCAGCCCTTTACCATTCGGACTTTTTTATATTTTGATTTTAGCAAGTCCCCGACCTCTTTTATTGTACAATCTCCGACCACGATGATAGGTTCTATTAAATTGTTTAAATCCGCTTCTGAAAATCCTTTTCCAGCCACTACACTGAAGTTTCCCTTTCCTTTTGCATCAAAGAGAAACATGTCTAACATTGATTCTACCTGTCCAAGACAGCCTTCGCGACATGCCATCTGTCTGCCAGGAACTAGTTTAATATTAAGTTCGAGGGGATAAATTCTCGGTTTTGCATAGGGTATTATTTCTTGGAATCGTTGCAGATTTCCAATAATTTCTATTTCCTCTAAATTCCCACACCCCAGTCCCATTTCAGAGGCAATGGTTAAATGTTTAATTTCATTTCTCTCATATCCTAATATCCTTGCGCCGACCGTATCAACGGCAAGAACATCAGTTCCTCCCACTAGAATATTATACCTTTTAATCATTTCTTTTAGCCGTCTGGGTGCGACTGGACCCTCGCCTACTGCGAATTCTCCATCAATTATTGTAAAATCCGGCTTTATTATTTTCAGCATATTCGCTAGTTTCGCATGTAATCCATAGTTATGTTCCACTTGTTTGGAAGCATCGCTTATTTAGCCATGCTGGTTCTTCACGCCCAATGTAACTACGGTCATATCATGCGTTTTCAATTTCGGAACATTGATATACGTATTTTCTTTCTTATTTTTCACTAAATCATTGATAATCTGCTCTGGAAACTCCAAAGTATATTTTTTTTCCCCGGTATCGATTTCAATTGGAACATGTTTCAACTCATCTAGAAAAATACATTCCCCTCCTACCGAATTTACCGCCTCGAGCATCCCACAGACCATAAATGCATTTCTACTGAAATCGGCTTGCGTCACATTTTCAATGACATATATGTTAGTACAACCTTCTGCTTTCAAGATTTCAATCAGCGCTGCTATAATTTTTGGATTCGTATAAGCATAATAAATACTGCTGGTTATATTGGGTTTAAGATACACCTTCCCCTCTAAACTTTTAACAATTTTTTTAACGCCTCCAAATTTATTGAAGATCTCTCGCAATGATTTTTTATAATCAGTATTATTAATATCTGAAATGACAACTGGCGTTTTTATATCAATCCTTCCTTAGTGTTATTAGCTCTATTTCACATTGGATTCTTTAAGTATATCATAAATGTCATCATAATTCTTTAAAACGATGACATCTTCCATTTGCTGTTCGACTGTCCTCAGAGGTGAAATGATCGCTTCCCTTTGGACGAAAGGAACTGTGATCTCCGGAGCTGTTATCTCTGGGGTCACGACCTTCGGAGCCGTTACTTCTTCAACCCGTTCCAATCTTTCTTCTCGAAGTTTCTCCAAGCCCCTAACCTCTTCCTTTACAACCTCTGGAAACTCTATCTCCTCAAAGAT
>CAYGYC010000347.1:0-5071 GCA_964353755.1 uncultured archaeon
ACATGAGGGATTGCGCCAACGAAAGATGGTCCGCGGAAATTTGATTACCGATGAGATTGCGCAAGTTAATTTGAAAGTCGTCACATGGGGTAAAAAGCCCATATTTGAAGAAAAAGAAGAAGCAAAAGAAGAAGAAGGAAAAGAAGAGAAGAAAGTTTTGTTTCCCTTCAAAATGGATGGATGATTCAAGTCGGAGGATTATATTATTTGCCGGAATTAAAGAAAGGCCAGTGTGAAGTTAATATTGGCGTAGTTGGGCATATTGAACACGGGAAAACCACTACAGTTCAAGCTCTTAGTGGGGAATGGACCATTCGCCATTCCGAAGAAAAGAAGCACGGAATCACCATAAAATTAGGCTATGCCGATGCAGATTTCCTTAAATGTCCATCATGTGAAGCTCCTGATTGCTATACAACCGCTAATCTCCAGGAAAATAACTTGTGCGCCCATTGTGGTTCTGAACTGCAACTATCGAGGCGCGTATCCTTTGTGGATCTTCCGGGACACGAGATCTTAATGGCAACCATGATTTCTGGGGCATTTATTATGGACGGTGCATGCCTAGTAATTTCTGCCAATGAGCCATGTCCTCAACCCCAAACCAGAGAGCATTTTGAAGCGTTGAAAATTGCGGAAGTAAAAAATCTGGTTATTGCACAGAATAAAGTCGAATTACGGTCATTCGAGGAAGTTCAAACACAATATCAAGACATCAAAACTTTTGTTAAAGGCACATTTGCTGAAAAGGTGCCAGTTATTCCCATTTCGGCCATTCATAAAGCTAATTTGGATGCTTTAGTTCAAGCCTTGGAGAAATATATTCCAACACCAAAACGCGACCTTTCCAAACCTGCCCAGATGTATATTGCCCGCTCTTTTGATGTTAATAAACCTGGCGCGACGATTGATGAATTGGTAGGTGGGGTAGTAGGGGTCACGGTGAGTCAAGGGGTGATTAACATAGGGGATGAGATTGAAATCGCGCCGGGCCTCAAAAAAGGTGAAACCTATGAGCCGTTTACAACAACAGTCACGAGCTTATTCGCCGGAGGAAATATTCCGCTAGAAAAAGCTCTTCCAGGGGGGCTAATTGGTGTCGGTACTAATTTAGATCCCTCTCTTACGAAAGCAGATGGTTTAATTGGAAATGTAGCAGGAAAACCTGGATCTTTGCCAGAAATGCACAATACGCTGGATTTGGATATTACTTTATTAGAAAGAGTTGTTGGTATAAAAAAGAAATCTGAAGAATTACTCAAAACTGAACGGGTAAAAGAAAAAGAAACGTTAATGTTAAACGTGGGAATATCAATGACCGTTGGAGTGGTGACCTCAGCATCTAAAAATAATAATAGTATTAGTATCGCTTTAAAGCGACCTGTCTGCACCGATATAGAGCATAGGGTTGCTATGAGCCGGCAAATTACTGGAAAATGGCGTCTTATTGGATTTGGCATCGTTAAATAACCTCACCTTTGGAGGAGATTTTTTATCAGTTGGCTGAAAAACCTCACCTTTGGAGGAGATTTTTTATCAGCTTAAAAATTTTGCTCGATACTAATTTTCTTTTGATTCCCGCTCAATTTGGAATCGATATTTTTCAGGAAATGGATCGGTTGATTTCTCAGAAATTTGAGATAATCATTTTTCCTGGCATCGTTGAGGAATTAAATACTTTATCAAAAGAATCTCTTAAAAGACACAAGGAAGTCAGCATGACGCTTGAGTTTGTAAAAAAATGTAAGATAATTGAGTTAAATCCTGAACTCCTGGCCCTCCGAAATATAGATGAAATAATCCTGCGTTCAGCGGTACTAAATAAATGGATTGTTGCTACTAATGATCGGGGATTGCGGAAAAAATTGCGTTTTAACAAAGTTCCGGTAATTACGCTTCGGGAAAAAACTCATTTAATACTAGAAGGTGATATTCCTTCTTAATTTGTACAATTAAATTTATTATTGATTCTAGGGAATTTTTTAAAACGATGGGCTAAGGCAAAAATTTTTATGGTAGATATAATTAATTCTTACAATCTCGATGAAGGTATCTGAAATTCGACGAGTATAGTTATTATAATTTGAGAAAGTTTTCAATTATTTAAGATAATTATTAGAGAAAATTTAATATTATTCTAATAAATAGCAAATGATAAGTCTCTTGAAAGAGAATTGAAATATTTAGAGGCCTTAAATTGTTTAAAATTATTACGGTAAGCCATATTATTCGAATCCCTCCGAATAGGTTTGAGCCACGTGAAGATTTAAAAACGGTTGCCTTAGATATTGTGAGAAAAGAATACGAAGATAAGATCACAGGGGATTTAGGCTACATTATTACGGTGATTGAAGTCATTGATATTGGTACGGGAAAACTGGTCCCTGGTGATGGGGCTGCGTTCCATAATATTACATTCAAAATTCTTGTCTTTAAGCCCGATTTACATGAACTCGTGGAAGGCGAAGTGGTCGAGGTAGTGGATTTCGGGGTGTTCATCCGGCTCGGCCCTCTCGATGGTTTATGCCATGTCAGTCAGGTAACGGATGATTTCATTACTTTCAACTCGAAAAACCCCTCGCTCTTAGGAAAAGAGAGTGGCAGGATTTTGGTGGCGGCGGATCGCGTTCGCGCGAGGATAGTGGCGGTCTCTATTGGCACAGGAGGTTCCCGGTCAGGAAAACTCGGGCTCACTATGCGGCAACCCTTTCTTGGAAAATTTGAGTGGATTGCTGAAGAAGTAGATAAAACGCTCCACCCTGAGAAATATGAGAAAAAAGCCGAGGGAGAAGAAGGGGAAAAGAAGAAGCATGAAGAAAGAGCGAAAGGTGCGAAAAAACCTAAAAAGAAGAAACAACGTTTTTAATGGACTTATTGTAAGTAAAATTTTAGTGAGGAATTTATATTCGTGAAAAAGCATGCAGAACTTGCCACCGATTGGAATCTGAAAAACAAGTGTGTTCCGCTTGCAAAACCTCTACCCTTTCGGCGGATTATTCAGGACTTGTGATTATTGTTAATTCAGAGGATTCCAAAATCGCAAATAAATTAAATATTCATGAATCTGGGAAATATGCACTCAAGGTAAGATAAATGGATAGGCGTACATCTATTTTGCGATTAACGGAAAAATTAAGGGTCGAGTTAAAGAAACCCTTGGGGCATCTCATAGAAGGAAATGAGAAGGAAACGACTAAAAAAGCCGTGAAACTTCTCACAGGGACTAAACAGCCCTTAATGGCTGGCGTAGGAGATATATGTGTTCGTAGTTTATTTCAGCGTGGTGTAAAACTTGATCTTTCCATTATTGATGGGAAAACGCTTCGTACCTCCGATGAGGTTGTTGATGTGCCTGCCGATATCACGGTTGAAATTGAAAATCCGCAAGGTTATCTCGTTCCCCAAGCTTGGGATGCCATAGAAAAAGCTTACAAATCCCGACTTCGTACCGAAATTGTGGTTACCGGCGAAGAAGATTTATTCACCCTCCCTTGTGTACTTTTGGCTCCCTTAAAAAGTATCATCTTTTACGGGCAGCCTCCTCTTCCTGCTTTCGGGATGAACGCAGGATTAGTCATGATTACTGTCACAGATGAAAAAAAACGCGAATTTGAAGGCTATTTAAAGCAAATGGAACTCGTCGATAAAATTTAAAAAAAAAAAACTGGTATTGAATTTAAAATAAATGTTGTGAGAAAAAAAATGTCTATAGAACTCGTTATCGAAAAGGAGTTTGATAATCGCTTGCTCAGTCGTAAACAGATTCAGTTTAAAATTTTACATCAAAAAGCACCGACTCCGACCAGACAAGCCGTGAAGAAAAAATTGGCGGCTCAATTTAATGTAGAACCTGAACGGGTTATCATTACTAAACTCACCCAGCGATATGGACAAGAATGTACCGCGGGATACGCCAAAATTTATGACACCGTCGAACAAGCACAGCAGATTGAACCCGCATATATCATCAAACGAAATCAACCAAAAGAAGAAGGCAAGAAGGAAGGTAAAGAGGAAGAAAAAGAAGAATAAAAAGAGTGAGGTTTGATTTGAATGGGTATCCACAAATATTATAAAATTTCTGCAAGTGGAAAAGTGATTCGAACAAATCCTTCATGTCCACGCTGCGGTCCGGGTTACTTTATGGCGCAAAATTATGATCGGCTTACCTGTGGAAAATGTGGTTTTACGGAATTCAAGAAAAAGGGACCTAAAAAGGAAGCAGAAACTGAAGCAGAAGGAACTGAGGCTCCTGTAGGGGCTCCTGTAAAAGCTCCTGCAAAAGCTCCTGCAAAGGCTCCTGTAAAAGCTCCTGTAAAAGCTCCTGCAAAAGCTCCTGCAAAAGCTCCTGCAAAAGCTCCTGCAAAAGCTCCTACAAAGGCTACTGGAAAAGCTCCTGTAGAAGCTCCTGTAGAAGCAACTGCTGAAACTGGAGAAGAAACAGAAGAAGATGCTTCTAAAAAAGGGAAAAAGGGAAAAAAGAAGTAAGCCTAACCTGCTTAAAATCTTGGAATAATCTGAATCTGATTAATTTCAATTAAAAAATCCTTTTTGTAAGCTCGATTAGTTTCTTTCTCTATTTTCTTCAATTGTTCCTCCATTTACAACGCTAAAACTGGAGTATATTAGTACGCAAACCATTAAAATAAAAAAAGTATTACGAGATCTCAAAAATCTTTTTCGCTTTATCTTCTAAGAGTTTTCCGGTCTCAAAGTCCCAGATTTCTGCATAGAAATATTCTTTATCATTTTTGATTATTATGGGGGTGTCCTCGACACATTGGGAAGTGTCGCAGTATTGTGTAACAAAGGATTCATCTTTCTGAATAATTTCATTGAGTGCAGAATCGAGATAATCAATTTCCTGATAATTAACCTTATTCTTCTTGAGCCAACTCTTTAATTTCTTGCAGTTCGGACAGTCTTTTCGAGTTATAATCTTAAATTTAGGCATGAATAAAATTAATAATTTTCAACTTTTTAAAGATACACGTAAGATTTACCAAAAAAAAGAGGACAGTGATGTAACTAGTAGCTCAAATTTTGGATAATATTGGACATTTGAAAAATG
>CAYGYC010000348.1:0-5059 GCA_964353755.1 uncultured archaeon
TGGCTTTTGCGCCAATTTATCAATTAAATCGGAGAGTCGGAAAGAGATAATGTTGATTGTCTCTTTCGGGGGCATTTTCTGGAAGACCAAGGAAATGAGACACATTTCCACTTTACCTCGGGCCCATTCGGAGGGGAGCTCGAAATAATAGTGGAGGGCTTTGAAATCCGGATAGGAACGGGTAAAAAATCCTTGTTCAAAATTTAATTCCAATTCTTTGCTAATCCGTTGTTGTTGTTCCTCACTAAGCACATCATTCGGAAAGCAATTGAAAGGTTTTGGTCCTATTTTACTGTGAAAATAGGAGAGTAGGACACAGTTTTTATCGCTTTCATCGATCTTTTCATTCACATCGGTTATATTCTGTATGGCTTGATAGCGTCCCGCAAATTCTATCAAGTTAAAATAATACCTCGAAAGCACAAACCGGCGCCGATCTTTATCCGTAGTTAATTCCGTAGATAAATTTTCGAGATCTTGTTTCAATTTATCCATTTGTTGATAGAAAAAATTACTCGCCGTTTCCTTGATTAAAAGCGTGATCGTGGCAGTGATAGGTTCTCCTGTGGCAGAAGGTTCTTCATAAAAATACGTCAACCCCAGCAGATTGTAAACCGGAAACGGAAGAATAGATATTTTCCCGGTCCATTTCTCCCCCCCCGCTGAGACAAAGGACGTAAATTTGATGATTATTTCAAGAATTTTATTGTAGGGCAAGTCTGGAAACCAAACTTGTGGACGAGGACCTAACGCGGATAAAATTGAATAAATTACGCCTTCAAATATTTCTTCTGCTTTTTTGATCTCTGCCACTTTACTGCCTTCGTGATTCCTTCATGATTAGATATGCTTGTGAGGTTCCTCTTCCCTTAAGATGAGTTTTAATTACTATTCTATTTCTCTTTATGTATTTTAAAATTTAAATTTTTGTAATTACCTTAATTTCAGTGAGTATTAAAAAAAGCGATTTGCTATAAACTTTATTCCATTAAAAACGAGCGTGAAAAATTAAATAACTCAGTAGAGATATAATCACATTAAAATTTGGGAAGTTTATAAAAAATAATTTAAAAAACGATAAGTAAGATAAAGAATTACACAAAAAACGGTGATTTGAATGGGTGAAAACTATACAAGTCCAGAATTGATAACCCTAGGGCATATTCTAATGGACATTCGTGCGTATGTCCCTGAATTTCCAAACCCTGATAGCTCTGTTAAGATTAAAGGCGCGATTTCTTACACTCCCGGAGGTAGTGCAACGAATGTTGCTGTCGCAGCGATGCGCTTAGGCATCCAATCTGCAATTTGCTCCATTCTAGGCTTTGATGCATACGGGATGGAAGTCATTAAGCAATTAATAAACGAGCGTGTTGATGTTTCGAATATTAAGATTGATTATCACAAGCCAACAGGGATTTCTATGGTCATAGTGAACGAAGCGGGCGAGCCGATAATCATCCAAAGTTTGGGGGCCAATGAACCCTTTCCGATATCCTATCTAAATGTGCATGCCATTGAATCTGCAAAGCACTTTCATATGACTGGTACCGATCCCAAGGTGCTTGAAAAAGCAGCTGAAATTGCTAAGACTAGCAAAAAAAATAAGGTCATGGTCTCATTTGACCCAGGGCGGTCAATATCTCATATGGGCTATCAACAATTAATGCCCATTATTAAGAACATTGATTATTTCATCATCAATCGAAGAGAAGCGGCATCTTTAGCCGGTATTCCGAAAGAAACGGATATTTTTGAGATAATTACTAATCTGCAAAATAAAATACCTACCAATATTACCTTAGTTATCAAGGGCGGGTCAAAGGAAACCATTGTTAAATCCACTCATGAGTTTTTTGCCTTGCCACCCTATAAAGTAAAAGTGTTCGATACCATTGGTGCCGGAGATGCCTTCGCGGGCGGCATGATTGTGGGTCTTCTACAGAAGAAATCGCTTAAAGATGCCCTTATTATGGGGCATGCGAATGCCAGCTATAAAATTCAATTTGGCGGGGCTCAAAGCTCTGCCAACAAAGTACAAATGGCCGAATTTATGAAAGCCCATAAAGGGGAGATTGCTCCAAAAGATCTCTAAAATTTATTTTTTTTAATAATTTTTTTAGAAGCTTTCAAAGAAATCTGAAACTTTTCCCACTAAAGTTCTTGTTATTTTCTTTCGTATGTCAACTGAATAGTAGATATCTGCCAATTCTTTAATTACTGGAATTTCTGACCGTTCCAAGACAATATTATGTTTTTGTTTCATGATATTAATTAATTCATCTTCTTTAATTTCTTGGTACATTTCAATTTCATTTAGGATGGTATCGATGAGAAGAATAAGTCGCTCAAATTCTGAGTGGGTCTTTAAAATTTGAATTTTCATATCCTTTTCCTGTAACACTTTTCGGAAGAGCCGCAGTTCAAAGTCGAAATCTTCGGGTTCATAAGGCTCATTGACAATGATATTCGAAGCTAAATCAATCACAAGGGAATCCGCGTATTTTTTGCTCATCTTTTCATATTCTGCTCTTGGTAAAGATTGAATTTCTTTGCCATAAGACACTTGCAGGAAGAAATTCTTCATGAAGCTGCTGATTTTCTCCGCAAATTTGTCCGATTCAAGAAAAAGAACGGAATATTTAAAAAATATCGAATGAAATATGGCGAAGAAAGCATCCTGCCCAAAGAATTTTATCAGTTTTTCAATAGATAATTCAGAGAAATCGATTTCATCTTGGAGATCGCTAATTTTGGTTATGATGTTTGTCTTAATTTTCCCTTTCTTATCTATAATGACATAACAGCTGTGATTGCACGAGGGAAACAGTTGGAAGCGAAGGCATTCATGGGGGCTTGCTTTAAGAAGCGAAGTGGGGAGAAATTGATACGCTTCACTTTTGCAAGTCGGGCAAATTAATTGAAGAAATTCATAATTTGGAATTTGAATAACATTGGCTTTAAATAACTTAAATAATTCTTTTATGTATTCGTCTTTAGGTACTTTTAATTTTTCAAAAATATCTGAGAATGAACTGTTCCCTGTACTGTAATTCAGAATAACGCTCGTGGTTAAATTAAATTTCGCGCCTTCTTTAATTTTCTTAGTAACCTTGGGAAAAATTTCTTTATAGAATGTATTAATCCGTGAAAAAATTGTTTTTTCCACCAGTATTACTGGAGTGATGGTAACGGGCTTCTGCACGGCAGGCTTTGCTTCTGCTTCTGCCACTAATTCCGCCGCCGCAGGTTCAAGAACAATATCTCCAATAAGCTCCTCTACACTTGCTTGATATTTGGGCATTATACTTTTAAAGGCTAAAAGCTGCCCCACGCGTCCTTTTAAACTAAACATGACCAACATAGATTTGGGATAGCGGAAAAAAATAATATTCTTCCCACTAATCGGTAAACTGTGGTCCCCAATTTTTAAATATTTGAAATTATACTTAACGAAATTTACTATGAAATCGCGAAATGTTACCATTTCTTGATCGATATAGATAATCTTCCCTGTGCCATCAAGAATTGCCAAATACACCCGAATTCCTATGATGGCTCCCACTTTATTTAGAATTTCCTTGGCAAGAGTATCTACCCTTTTAGCATCCACCGCGTTCCACTCAGCCTTACTAACCACTTTTTAATAAGAACTCGATACATTTAGGTTTATTAACGTGATTTTTATAGAAGTAATTTAATCTGTGAATTATAAATATTTCATATACTTAAAATTTTTTTAGAGATTTCCGTTATCTAATGCGGTAAATAAACTTTTAGAATAAGTTTTTGTAATAGTTATAAAGAAAAGGAATAAGAAATACTCGACTTCAAAATTAAGTTCCTTCTTGTAAGGAGAAAAAACCTCGGGTGATTTAGGCATGTCCACCTCCACCAGCAAATTATTAAATGAACTCCTCAAAAATTACCTTATCGAAACGAAAGGCAAAGCCGCGGCTATTGTCGATCAAGAAGGGCTGATCATTGCCTCATCGGTTAGCGCTGGTATCGATGAATCTTCAATCGCTGCCATCACGAGTGTGATCGAGAAAGTATATGAGCGGTTAAAAACCGAGTTCAAACTGGGAGGGCGCTTTGGAACCACCACCATTGAACAGGAAATGAGTAAGCTTATATTCACCAATGCGGGACCCCGTGCTATTTTAACTACGGTTGCTCCTAGCACGGCAAATACCGACCTGATTCTCCCGTATAGCTATATTGTGGCAGAAAAAATTGTGCAAATTCTAGATAAGCGAAAAATCGATGTCACCATGCCTAAAATTTCGGCAGAGCCGATGAAATTTAGCTTTAAAGTCGTGATCCTGGGGGATGGCGGGGTTGGAAAAACCAGTTTACTGATGCGATTCATTGAAAAGACCTTTGAGCAAGAGTATAAAAGCACTATTGGAACAAATATCATGCGAATCGATTACAAGCTCACCGATAAAATCACCGTGGGCTTTGCCCTTTGGGACCTGGCGGGCCAGCAATATTTCCAAAAAGTGAGGCAATTGTATCTTGCCGGATGTCAAGCGGCGCTCTTTGTCTATGATGTCACCCGCCCTGAAACCCTCTTCAATTTAAAAAATTGGTACACTGAACTCCATAGTGTTGCGGGGGCTGTGAAGATGCTCCTGGTCGGGAATAAGATCGATCTTGTTGAAGAACGGAAAGTCAGTTTTGAGGAGGGAAAAAAGGTTGCCGATGAACTGGGGATTTCCTATCTCGAAACCTCGGCGAAAACGGGCGATAATGTTAGTCGGGCGTTCGGATCCCTTGCTTACTTATTAGTAAAAGATAAAATCATGCAATAATTACTCTTTTTTTAGAAATATTCTCCGCACTGATCGCAAAAGGCTTGATCTTCGGACACTAGAGCGTTACAGTGTGGACAATGCATTTGTGGGCTCATGCTGGGTAGGCTAACCGGTGGTGTTTTTCCCATTGCAGAATATTCTTTTTCCGCTTTCACATACCCCATTGCCGGTGGTCCTTTAAGTAAAAACGCTGTAATCACCGCCGCGACACTCGGAACGAGGTATATAAAAGCCCCCGC
>CAYGYC010000349.1:0-5055 GCA_964353755.1 uncultured archaeon
TTTCCGGCATTAATCACGCCATTTTTCGCGAATCTGGCTGGTACTCCACTTATTTTCTTCTTGGCTTCCTCTGGGTTATCCAAATAGGCAGCTCTCGGTGTTTCATCCACGGTACATAGGTGCGTCTTGGGTTTATTCGTTTCAGGATCTTTAATTTTACGTCCTTCGTCATCAAATTCCATCATGGTTATGGGCATAATTCGGGGTTCATATTTGTCTTTTTGTCGTTGAATACGGATCATGTTCCGATGACTACGAGCAGCAAGTTCATCCAAGTCCTCCCGCTTCAATTTCCACATTTGGGCAATTTTCTCACCTGCTGGACCCAATCCCAAGGTCCTCTGTAAGAAGAGTTTTTCAATCAGTTGCGCATTCTTGTGGCCATCTTTGATTCCGGCTTGCATACTCGAACCAAGAGGAAAAACTGAGAGTAATTCCTGTCCGCCACTGATTCCAATCTCGCCTTGTCCCAAGGCAAGCATATTATAAATATATTGGATTGCAGAGGTTCCTGAATTACAGTAGGAATCACAGGTTACCCCAAAAATGGGGAAAAAATCCTCACTCGGTTGCAATACAGCGGAAAGACGGCCAATATCACCCGATTGGGCACCGTACTGCCCTGAACAGCCATAGGCAATCGCCTCGATATCCTGGGGCTTTAATTGTCCTTTCGCTTTGCTTACAGTATCTTTCCAAATGTTGGCTAATATTTGTGCACTAAATTCTTGCGGAGACGCCCAATAAAACATTCCTTTCTTCTCACCGGCTTTCCAGCCGCTCTTACCCATGGGCGCTCTCTTCGCCGATACGACTACAACACTTTTAACTTTCTTTTCTGTCATCATTATTCACTCTCTAGAACTTCATTTAAGATCACGATCTACAAACTAAATAAAAAAATTCCTAAAATACTAAGAAAGCAAAAAATTTCTCTTAAAAAAAGAATCTATTTTGGATGTTAAACTCTATTAAAAGAGATTTTTGTGCAAAAATGAAACGAAAAATAAGGCATTGTGAATTCAATTTCTTTTCTCCCTAAATCTAGGTTATAACCAGTTTAAATCTATAGATTCTCTCTTTCATCATTTACCTAAATAAAAACGAATCTAAAAATATTTATAAATATCCAAAAAACATCGTTTGCATTGTAAAATAATGTTAAATAATTATACTATGGTGAAGTAGAATGAAGAAAGAAATGAAAGAAGCGGTTGTTATGGATGCCATTCGGGCGCCAATGGGGCGATCTGGATGGAAAGCCGAGACAAAGAAAGGACAATTCTACTATATGACTGCACATGATTTTGCTTCTCAAGCGCTGTCTGCTGTGGTTAAACGCGTACAATCAAAGGCACCTGAGTTCAAGCCAGAAATGATCGAAGATGTTGCTTGGGGCTGTTCAGCCCAATTTGGCGAACAAGGTGGAAATCTTGGGCGTATTTCTGTTATGAATGCCGAACTTCCTGATTGTATTGCTGGTTGGACAATAGATCGATATTGTAATGCTGGACTTCAGGCTATAAATGCACAGGCTCAGGCTATTATGACTGGATGCGGGGATATTATGATAGCAGGCGGGACTGAATTTTTGTCCAAATATCCGCTCGGATCGTCTATTATGGCAATTCATGGGGATCCTAAACAACGCCGTAAAGCAGAATTCAGTAAAATTTTTATGAAACGAACCGTGACGATGGGTCAGGCTGCAGAAAAGATTGCAGCAAAATGGGAATTGAAACGCGAAGATTTGGATGCTTTCAGTGCTTGGAGTCATCAGAAAGCAGTAAAAGCGATGCGCGATGAGGCGTGGTATAAGAAACGAATTTGTCCTATTGAAGTGGAGGAACATGATCCGAATACGGACGCCCGACTTCGCGATGCGAATGGAAAGGTGATCAAAAAGATCGCTGACAAAGATGAAACTCCGCGGGCAATGTACCTTGATAACCCGGATGAAGCTATGGCAAAGATCAAAGCTCTCGAACCCCGGTTTGTAAAGGGTGGTGTGGTAACCGCTGGAAATTCCTCGGCCATTTCGGATGGCACTGCCGCAGTCATGCTCATGTCGCGTGAAAAAGCCGAGCAATTACACCTCAAACCGATGGCCGTGATTCGATCCATGGCTGTTGCAGGCAGCGATCCCTTACTAATGCTCGAAGGACCTATTCCGGCACAAGAAAAAGCCTTGAAACGTATTGGTATGAGCATGGAAGAAATGGATGTGATCGAGCCCAATGAAGCCTTTGCCTCCCCTTGCTTAGCATTTGCTAAACATTTCGAATATGATGTTTTAGATCCACGGCAGAACCCAACCGGCGGTGGCATTTCCCTCGGACATCCCATCGGTTGTAGCGGCGTTGCCTATTTCACAGAAATGGTCTGGGCCTTAAATCAACTACATAAACGTTGGGGCATCCAAACCCTCTGCGGTGGCGGCGGTGTGGGCATCGCTACGATTGTCGAAAATGAAGGGCAATTTAAGCCTTAACTTTTCTTTTTCTATTTGTATTTTCATCATTGCTGTAAATTTGGAAAAAAAACTTGACTTTTTTGAGAAGAAATTCGTTTAAACTCACCGAAATTATAAATTTGATTGAAATTTTGGGTATCAGAAGTTTTAAACTTTTATAAATCCCTTAAAGATTATTAGTATTGAATCACAAATAAAGATCATCTATTTTAGATTTAAAAAGCAATTTAGAATAAAAAAAGAGAAAAAAAAGAGGAAGAATAATGAATACAAATGATTATTACGAAATTGTTCGTCAAAAATTAATATTGGGCCCTTTAACTGCTCCAAAACACCCAAAAGTAATCGAATTACTCAAGGTTTTTTGGAATGAAGAGGAGATTAAGCTCTTATCTCATTTTCCTTCTGCCGATAAGTTCATCCCAATAAATGAATTAGTGGAAAAATCAGGCATTTCAAAAACAGAAGTTAAAAAAATGCTTGAAAGAATGCATGAAAAGAGAGTTATATGTAAAAGTGGAAATAAATATGGATTACTACCACTTGCACCTGGCATTTTTGAAGCTTATTTTAGTGCTCGGCGTGATACTGAAGAAAATCTCAAGAAAGCTGCAAAACTAATGGACTATTTTATGAAAAATATATTATCCTTTCGATTCATTGAACATAATTTTTCATTCTTACGACCACTACTTCCAATCGAGGCTAAGCAGAAATTTATTAAGATTGATGAATCTATTGAATCCGAATCACAAGTTCTTCCATATGAATTAGTGGAACAGTTAATTAACAAACACGATCACTTCGCCGTCATTCCTTGTCAATGCCGACTTGTTGCAGAATTAAATGGAGAACCGTGTAAGCTTGCAAAATCAGAGGATGGATGTTTTATTGCAGGAGTAGGTGCGCAATATATCGTAGAAACAGGGATGGGGAGAGCAGTAAATAAAGAAGAGGCTATTGAATACCTTAAAAAAACAGAAAAGGCGGGTCTCGTCCATAATCCCACTTATTGCTCTGGACCTGAATCATATACGTTTATTTGCAATTGTTGTCCTTGTCATTGTGGAGTATTAGGCCCAACAAAGAAATATAATCTTCCAGTTACTAAAAAAAGTAATTTTGAGCCCGTGATTGACAACGCTCTTTGCGTGAGATGTGAAACTTGTGTGAAAAAATGTCCGATGGAAGCAATTTATCATCAATTTCCGCTTAAAACAGATTCCTCTGATGATAAAATCATTATAAGAGCCGAGATTTGTATAGGATGTGGGGTGTGCGCTTCAAATTGCGCAAAAAACGCAATAAGGATGAAGAAGGTTCGCAATGATATTCCTCCCGAAGTACTCAAATTAGGGAATAAAACATTCACTGAATTAATAATAAGTTAAGAATGGCTAAGTATCATTAATTAATTTTATTCCCTAACTTATTTATTTAAGAAATTTTGTTTTACGCCCTACTCCAATTGAGACAATTCTATCTGGTGTAATTTTCCCCATATCATCTTCACCGAATTGTAAATATACTCCCTTTATACATTCATCAATTGACAAACCTAAATCATCAGCGTAAATTCTCTCCCCTTTAGGATATTTGATTTCAAATTTTGAATCGTCGTTCCATATGTTTTTATCCTTCCAATTTGGGATTTCGCTATTTAAGGTTTGTACCGGCGTTGGAATGCCTTTTGTATAATTATTTTCAATGTAATCTAACGTATATGGAAGCGTTTTTAAATGGCGATTATTAAAAGAAATACGATTCCCCCATGAAGAATTGCGGCAGCCATCAAGTCCACCTTCAATCGCAAGATGCTTAGGATAAATGCCATAAGAAGAACGAAGAAATAATAGATTCCATACCCCGCAAATGGAAGATACCACAGATGCGTCGCAGCAAAAATGAGGGCTGTTGATATGACTGTCATTTTTGCACTCATGACCTTACTGAGATGATTTTGAATTACTCCTCTAAACATCGTTTCTTCAAAAAACCCGCCAAGAATAAACCCGAATTCAATGCCCAAAACAATTTTTTCCCAAGTAATATTCAATGAAACTTCTATCCCCGTTAATAATAAGACTAAGGGCATGAATGCGATGAGAGGAAGGTAGGCAACCAAACCATATAATATACTTTTCTTTTTATCCTTCATTTTCCAGCCAGTTTCTTGCAGAGTTGATTTCTCCACTTTGAGGACATATATTATCGTAAATACTATGCCAAAGATGGTCAGAAGCGTGTAAAATACTATATCGTATTCCAAATACGGCATTATTCCAATTGAATCTGCGAAAAGAACTAAAAAGATCCGGACTATGAACAATAAGGCACTCAAGATGATAAGAATTAGAAGGCGATCTTTCTCTTTCTCCCGTTTCATGAGAAATAAGCCTGTAATAATAGCGATCGGGGCAACAATGGCGAAATAGAGCAAATTTACGGGATCAAAAACCATTTTTTTCAAACCCATATCTTATTAAATGATTTATAAGAAATTTCCCTGACTTTTGTAATGTATTAATATGCTATAATTCAAGGAGTTAATAAATTTTTTCTGAAATTACATCATATCTGTA
>CAYGYC010000350.1:0-5051 GCA_964353755.1 uncultured archaeon
CTTTAAAGATACGATCATTTTACTCATCTTCGACCAAATTGTTGAGCAAATAGAGGATCTGAACCTCAAAATTCAGGCGCTTTTTGATAAAATACCCTTTTTAGATGAAGCGCTTCAAAATGCTAGAAAGATCGACGATCAAAATCTCCTCCGCAAACTCCTCGAAAAAAATGTAGATCATTATGTCACTTTAGGATTACTAACCCTTTATAGTGAAAAATTTGAAATTGCCTTTAAATTTTTAGGAAAATGTTTAGAATTGATACGAGGAAACGAGGAGAAAATCCCAAATCAAAGTTCATTTATCTTCAGATTACTTTCGCTTCTTATTTTAAAACTAAGACACACCCCCAAGCTCTTCAACCTTGGCAAAACCCTCTTACATCTTGATCCAGCACAACAAGATCCCTTTCAAATTGCTACTGAATATATATATCAGGCGCTTGAACTTGATCAAAGGACGGATTCTGCCCCCAATTTAGCCTTAGATCACTATAATTTGGCTCTAATATATAGTGAACAAAATGAGATCCGACAAGCCATTCAAGAAGTGAAAAAGGCTCAAGAAATTCATGAATCTACCCAAAATATGAAAGATATGTTGAACGATATCATCTTATTAGGGTCCCTTTTTAGTAGAGCCGATAAAATTAACGAATCTTTGGAAATATTTAATAATGCTTTAACCATTGCGAATGATTTAGGGCTTAGAAATAAAGTTGCTGAATTAAATCTGTTGATGGGCAATTTGCTTCATACTAAACAGAAGTATGAAGAAAGTTTGAAGTATTTAAAGACCGCTCTCGTTAATTTCAAACAAGATCCGGTTGGAAATACCATTGATCTGATCGAATCTTATAGTTGGATTAGCTTTACTTTACGCGAACTGCGAAAAATCGATGAGGCTGAAAAATTCCTCCTGAAAATCCTTGAAGTGGAGAAAGATTCCGGATCAACCGCGTTATTTATGCAGATTTATGCTCAACTAGCCATGACGTACATCCAAATGGGTAATTTCGAAGAGTTCAACAAGAATTACGTTCTCCTTTTATCAACCTATGAAAAAAATAAGGATGATTTTCGCTATGCCGACCTTGAACATCAAATTGGGATTTATTTTTGTAACCAAACTAACTTCGAAGAAGCGTTAACTCATCTCAGGAACGCCTTTCAAATATATTGCGCTCTCCAAAATGAAACAAAACTTGAACAACTGTTACAAACTTTATCCGCTATTTATTCTCAATTTAACAAGTTAGATATTGCCAAACAGATTACTGACAAAACGGCCAGTATTATGAGCCGACTTCAAATTATTTCTGAAAAGGGAGCTATTCCCCAATTGAATATATCAGAATCCTTTAAATCCCCACCATCGCTGATCCTCACAAAACCTGAGCTTCCCAAAGCTGCTGCCCCCTTCACTCCATCCGCTCCCAAAAAACCTGAACCTCCCAAAGCTGCCGCCTCCTTCACTCCATCTGCTCACACAAAACCTGAACCTCCCAAAGCTGCCGCCTCCTTCACTCCATCCGCTCCCGTAAAACCTGAACCTCCTAAAGCTACCGCCTCCTTCACTCCATCCGTTCCCACAAAACCTGAGCTTCCCAAAGCTGCTGCCCCCTTCACTCCATCCACTCCCACAAAACCTGAACCTCCCAAAGCACCTTCTAATGCTCCCTCTCCATCTACTAAACCTAACTTACCTTTCGCTTTCGTCGTTTCTGGTTCTGATATAACTCCGCCCCCCACTCCTCCACGAATTAAATCTCTACCAAAAGTAGCCCTCCCCTCGAAAGAACTAGAACCGCTACACAAGCTCCCACCTGAGAAACCACCTATTACTGCTGAATCCCGCACTTGTCCACAATGCGGCTTTCAAATAACGAATCCGGAATTTACTTTTTGTCCTAGATGTGCAACCAAATTGGAAAGCATTCGAATTTGCTCAAAGTGTGGATTTTCTATACCGAATCCTGACTTTAAATTTTGTCCAAGATGTGCCGAACCGTTGAAGTAAATCTATTCCTCAATTAATTTATATTTCCTCAATTTTTCTAAAAAATCATTAAAATCTTTAAAGGCGATGTTCCGATCTACTTCATATTCATCGCAGATCGTAGTAATAATTTCTTCTACCGGTTTAGATTTTTGCAGTAAGAGAAGTATTCTGGTTCCAATCTCGTTGGTCTCATAATATTTATTTGTTTCATAATTCACTAAAATGGCACCCGATTCGCGAGAAATATATGCTTCCTTTATTTCAATATCTATATCTTCTTTTATTTTTAGTTTACCCATTATGAGCACCTCATAAATTTATCTCAAATGTATCAAGCTTCTCGCCCAAACTACCTTTCTCTTGAATATCCGGTTTGACATACTCTTTTTTCGGTTTTGCTTGCTTTTTCCCACTCATATTATCACTTTCTATCAACCTTTTATTTTGATAATCATACATGATAGGCATTTAAATATAAAAATTTCCTAGGTTAGATCATTACACATTATAATACTAATTGCTTTCGTTATTAAATTATGGTGGATTTTGATGCCAAATGAAGAGACTCTGGGTGATACCCAGGAAAAAATTTTAAAAGTCCTAAATGATAGCCTTTTTGGAATGTCTATCACGGAGATTGCGGAAAAAACCGCCATTAATCGAATGACCGCCGCGAAATATCTCGATGTGATGCATGCCAAAAAATTAATCGACTGTAAAAAGGTGGGGACCTCGAAATTATGGATCCCGAGCGAACGGACTCTTGACCGGACCTTGGATCTCATCATCGAATACTTCTATATGTACAATTCCGCGGTCAATGAATACTTGGGCGCGAAGAAATTCGAGATCATCCATGAGATTGGGATTCGAATTGGCAGGAATATTTATGAAAAATATTTTCCCAAGGAAGGGTTAAAATCCCAGAAATTCTCGAATCTAGTGGAATTCTGTGCATACGCCATGAATCGGGTGTATCCCATTCCTTCTCAAGTTAAATCCATCATTCATGATGAAAATACCGCTGAAGTGCTTATTGATCCCTGTATCTGCAAAGGGATTGCCGAAAATAAATCACTCTGCGAGATGCAAACCGGCATCATTATTGGCATCTCCCAACCCCTTTTTAAGAATCTCACGGTGGAAGAAAAAGAATGCATGTGTGATGGGCAAAGCCAGTGTAGCTATATTATTAAATATTCTCCCTAAGGAACTCCTTGTTTCCGGGGTGGTTTTTCCTTCCATTCATTGAAAATAACTCTATTCAACCAGAAAAAAGAACTTATATTGAGATTTCTTTTTAAAATTCAAATCATGTGCCATATTTAATTTTAGGATCATCAAGGGAACTTGAAAATGAACGACGTGATTCTTAAGGGAGATGTATATGCCTGTCTTGAACATCTCGAAGATAATTCAATTTCAGTCGCAATAACCTCTCCCCCTTATTGGAAACAGAGAGATTATGGCTTTTCAGGGCAAATTGGACAAGAAGAAACATCAGAGGAATACATAGGCCGTTTACTCAAAATTTATCGTAAATTAAGAGAAAAGTTAAAGGAAAATGGCATATTCTTTCTAAATATTGGTGATAAATATAGTAGTAGGTATGGTAATTCTCATTTATTGCTAATCCCGTATAAATTAGCTTATCATATGGTCCAAGAAGGCTGGATCCTGGAAGATATCATCATTTGGTTTAAAACTAATCACATGCCCTCTTCGGTAAGAGATCGCTTTGCCAATACCTTTGAACCGGTACTCGTGTTGGCTAAAAGTAATCAAAATATATTCAAAAAGGGGGTAAAAACGGTATTAAAATTACCACTGCAACAGACGGAATGGAAACATACAGCGGTATATCCCGAAAAATTAGTAGAAGAATTATTTAACCGGGTTGAATTGCATGACACCGATTTGATCCTCGATCCGTTTGCCGGCACGGGAACGACAGGTGTAGTTGTTAAAAAAATGCGAAGCGCCCTTTTGGCCAAAAGAATTTATTCTATCTTAATTGAAAAAGGAGAGGAATTCGTTGATATAATTCAAAAAAGAGCTGGAATTAAAAGTTTAATTGAAGTTAAAGAGATTGATTATGAATGGAAACCGGTAATTGATAAAAAACTGCCAGATGTGAACTCAAATGAAATGAATACTAATAAATATGGAGAAATTTGTATTGCCAAAGATAGTTCTGAATTTCTTTCGGCATTGAAGGGAATTACCGGCGAAAAATTTAGGGGATTTCATCGACCTGATTCCTTATTTTTCTTCGGGGTAAAAAGGTGGGATATCGCGGATTTTTATAATGTATCCTTGATTTTTCACGAAGGTTATGTCTTAAGGAATTTGATAATCATCGCAAATGGACAAAATTGGTATCCCTTATTTATGATATCAAGTAATAACACCCTATATCAATACCGGTTTTACCTGGATCGTATTAGAACCGAGCCTAGACCGGAAAAATATAGAGAATGGACCACTGACGAATTTATAGGAATGAAAGTCGCTGATATTTCTGGAAAAATAAGCAGGGTTGGTAAAGTGATTAATATTAGCAAGCAATATGAAGACGATTTCCCTAAAATAGCTCTGATTCAATGGAATGATAGTCTCTCCTATGAAGTTGTGATGCATCCGAAGAATGATGAACTCGTAAGAGAAGGTCTCGCCTTTTATTGTCCCATATGCAATGGCGATTTAGAAGAACCATACGATGTCTTAGGGACTAATAAATGTCCACAATGTGGAAATTCATTATGGACAAGCTTCGAAACGATTCCACCTATGAAAGAACCTAGACAAATTGTAGATGCCATTCAAGAATTAGAGAATGGCGATTATATCGTTGGAGAAGATATTAAACCCACTCAAATCAAACAGAAAAAAAATACTTCGAGCAAATTTGCGGAACTTGATCGCATTAATTGGGGGGCGTCACCCGGTGCTAGAAAAACAATTATTGGAGAGTATCTCTCTAAAATGAGATTATATCGGCTAGCTCAACCCTTGATCGCTAAATATTTGAATCTATTACGAAAGTCTC
>CAYGYC010000351.1:0-5019 GCA_964353755.1 uncultured archaeon
AATGTTATATCTGCGTTTGGAACGCGTTCTTTAACTTTTAATTTTGCATCTTCAAAGTAATAAGGCGAGAGGTCAACGCCCACGGCGGAAATGTTAAAATTCTCAACGAGGCGAATCAGAAATTCTCCTTTTCCAGTTGCTATTTCTAATGCTTTAGAACCTGATTCTAATCTCAAGAGACGGATTAACGCGTCCAATTTATCGACGCTCGTAGGGTTACATATGAGATGCTCCTTATGAGTAATGTCATAATATTTCCAGAATTCCATAAATATCGTCCTCTTGCATTTTTAATTTGCAATAGAAAATAAAAAGCAAATTGTAAAATCATAAAAATTCAAAATATCATTTGTGAATAAAATGTTTATTATAAATTTTAAATAGATTTAACCATAAAAAAAATACTTATTATCCAGTCTCTCTCTTTTCCTTTTTTAACAATTTTTATGGATATATACATTCACCGTAGTATTTTAAAATCTGCTTTTAAGGAATATACGCAATGGCCTCAATTTCAACTTGGATATCGAGGGGAAGACGGGCAACCTCGACGCAAGAGCGTGCGGGAGGCTTTCTGGAAAAGAATTTTTGGTAGATTCGATTCATCGTATTAAAGTTATTCATATCCTTGAGAAATACAATGGTTTTTACGATATGATCCATCGATCCGCCTGCAGCTTCTACGATTCCTTTGATATTTTCTAAGGTGACTCGGACCTGCTCTTTAAAATCATCTGGAACCTTTTTAGTGTCAGGATCTAAAGGTCCTTGCCCTGAGACAAATAAAAAATTTCCAATTTTTATCCCAGGAGAATACGGTCCAACTGGTGGTATTCCTTTTTTCGCAATTATTACTTCCTTTTCCATAAAACTAACTCTTTCTTGCCTTTCTTATCATTATCTCTTTTGATATGAAATTTTAACTTAAGCGAAGATATTATTAAAGTCAAATATGAAGTCAAATATGAATTTTTTGTAAAAACTCGGTTTGCTTCGAGGTTTAAACCATGAATAAATTGTTGTTGAAGAACGGGATAATCATTGATGGGCACAACCATCCCGCGTATAAAGCAGATCTCTTAATTGAAGGGGAAAGAATTAAGGAAATAGGAAATGAGGGAGATGCCGATACGAGTATTGATTGCTCGAATTTGGTAATTGCCCCCGGATTTATCGATATTCATTCACACTATGATTTTTCCTATATGGTGGACAAATATGCCGCTGCGAGCGTCATGCAAGGCATTACCACAGAAGTGGTAGCGAATTGTGGGTTGGGTTTAGCGCCCATGAATCCAAGATTAACGATGTATTATAAACAATATATCAATTTTATAATAGGAGATGTGGAATTCCAGCCCTTTGAACGGATTGCGGACTTTATGAAGTTCGTTGAAGAAAGTGGGTGCTCCTTAAATATAGCGTTTCTGATTCCGCAGGGGAATATCCGCGGGGCTGTGATGGGCGTAGATGATCGTTATCCGTCTTCCGCTGAATTGGAAACTATGAAAGAATTAGTTGCCCAAGGAATGCAAGATGGGGCGTTTGGCCTTTCTACGGGGTTAATCTATCCGCCTGGATCTATTACTACAACCCCGGAACTTGTGGAACTCTGTAAGGTCGTAAAAAGGTATAATGGATTCTATGCGTCTCATATTCGCGATGAGGGAAAGGGCGTGGTATCCGCGATTTCCGAAGCTATAAGAATTGGCGATTTGAGTGGAGTGCCAGTTCAGATATCGCATATAAAAGTGGTCGGTGCATTTCCCGGAGGACGCCCTAACCGGATAAGGCAATTACTAAGGGAAGCTCGCGAGAGAGGATTAGATATAATGGGGGATGTGTATCCTTACACGGCGGGGAATGCGATATTAAGTTCATTTTTATCACCCTGGGTATTTGAGGGCGGGCGCGGAATGTTCCTGAAGAATTTAGCTGATCCTGTAAAGCGCCTCCAAATATTAAAAGAATTTAAAGAATTTTTATGGACCATTGCGGGAATCCCCTGGTATTTGAGATTTATCCCCAAATCAATTTGGTTGCGGATTATTCCCAAGATTTTAAGTAAGAAAGTCATAATTACTTCACTTTCCAAACATGCTGAATTAATTGGAAAGACATTAAAAGATGTAGTCGACAGCCTCTACCCTACGACCCCTATTCTAGAAGCGTTTCTCGATTTTCTCCTTGAAGAAGAGGGGAACGTTGTAATTTCTATGTTCTTAATGAAAAAGGACAATGTAATTGAGTTTATGAAAGCCCCATTTGTGATGTTTTCAACGGATAACTTAGCTTCAAAGATAGGAAACCCGCATCCGCGTGTCTATGGGACATATCCACGGATCTTAAAGTGTAAATTACTTCCAATAGAAGAACTGATCTATAAAATGACCTTCTTACCAGCTAGCAGACTGCATTTGACCGATCGGGGGACTCTCGAAGCAGGCAAGAAAGCCGATATAGTAATTTTTGATCCTGAAAAAATTGCAGACACGGCAACGCATCAAAACTCGAGACAATGGCCAAGGGGAATTGAATATGTAATAGTTAACGGAAAAATAACAGTTGAAAAAGGAAATCATACACAGCAATTAAATGGACAAGTCTTAAGACGAATAGATTAGATAAAAAAAGAAATTAAAAAATCCCCGTATCTAAAGAATGGCCACATTCACAGTCGCGTTCTTTAGGAATTTTAGCAATTGCTTTGAAAATGAGTTTCCGGACATTCTCTACATTCTTGTTCATTACGGCGATGACCACATCAATAGTAACCGGCTCATCCCCATAGATATCTTTATCTGTAACCATGCTAATTCCGGCATAACAGATTTCAGCTTCGCGCGCCAAGATGCATTCCGGGTACGCAGTCATACCAATTACTTCCCACCCCTGGTTCCGATAAAAGATAGATTCCGCGGCAGTAGAAAACCGGGGACCATTGATGCACACATAGGTCCCTTTTTCGCGATGCTTCAAATTGAGCTCTTTGGCAGCTTTAATGATAGCAGAGCGCAATTCAGAACAGAAAGGCTTAGCAAATCCCACATGACCGACAACTCCTCCATCATAAAATGTATCTTTCCGCTGTCCAAAGGTACGATCAAAAATTTGATCCAGAACTACAAATTCGCCCACTTCAATATCCTCTTGTAATCCGCCACAAGCACCCGGACTGATTAAGCGCGTTACACCAAGGGCTTTGAAACCCCAAATATTTGCCCGAAAATTAATCATATGGGGAGGAATGGTATGCCCTCGTCCATGCCGTGCCAGAAAGGCAACTTTCCGGCCTTCCACGGTCCCTAAGATGTAATTATCCGAGGGGCGCCCATAGGGGGTAAACACTTTGCATTCCATGGGATTCTTCACAATTGCGGGATCATAATTGCCCGTGCCACCTAACAATCCGATTTCGACAGGGAGAAACGCCTCAATTTTCTCTTTATCCGCAAAATTTACCGGAATAAAGGTACATCCTATATTTCGCACCATACTCCCTCGCTTACTCTTCCACAGAAAGTTGAATGTAACTCCGAACCTTATAACCGGCATCCTCCAACTGTTTCCGCCCATTCAAACTCCCGGTTAATTCTATCAGAAAACAGAATTCGACGACTTCTCCTTTCAATTGTTTTACTAGTTCAGCCGCTGCAATTGCAGTCCCTCCCGTTGCCAACAGATCATCTAAAATCAGCACGCGTTCACCCGGTTTAATGGCATCGGTATGCATAGTGATGACATCGGGTCCATATTCTTTCTCGTATTCGTATTCCACGGTTTTATAGGGGAGTTTTCCCTTCTTTCGGATGGGGACAAAGCCCGCTCCAATTAAATAGGCAACCATCGACCCAAAGATAAAGCCACGGGCTTCCATCGAAACCACTTTTTGAATGTTCATGGCTTTATACGGCTTTGCCATGAGATCTATGGCTTCTTTTAGTGATTTTGGGTCTTGGATTAGCGGCGTAATATCTTTAAACTGAATTCCCTTTTTTGGCCAATCGGGAACATTTCTAATTTTCTCTAACAGATTCATTCTTTCATCTCCTGATTTTTTTCTCATACCTGAGGTGAAACTCGACCAATTAAATTCTCACAATGAAACTCATTTTATTCTATAATAAAATTTTCCAGATTCAAAAGTCTTCGGATTTAAAGCAATGGCATTAAAAATTGGAGTCATATAAGAAGCATAAAGACTTATTTTTTGGGGGGCACTTTCTTTTTATGAGTAGAACTGAATTACAAAGGAAGTGGATGATTAGAATGAATAAATATGATTTCATTGGATTAGGGTTAGGTATTTTCATTATAGTCCTTTTTATCGCGTTATTTGGGGCAATGTTAACATGATTGAAAAAAGAGTGAGATGTGAGATAAAGGAGGTCTGAAAAAAATGATGGCAAGTTATGAATATCTCAGTTTTTTAATTGGGATTGGAATTTTAATTTGTATAATTGTAATTGTTGGATTTTCTGTGACATAAAGGTGCAGATATAAAAAAGAAAAGTAGGGAAGGAGGGGAAAGAGGGATGGATCTTTGCTCTTTCGGGAAAGGATTAGTCACTCTTTTTCTTGGAAGGTTTTTTACTCGGTTTCTTTTCCGGAACGCCGGGTTTGAAGTTATCAAACGCTTTAACAACATCGACCCGTCCGGTGCCCTGGGTATTAGGTTCTAGTTTGAGGTCAATGGCAGTTTTCATCAGGAGATCCTTTGCCTGTTGCGGGGTGATATCGGGATATTTGGACTTCAGCAAAGCGGCTACACCGACGCAATGGGGCGTCGCCATCGAAGTCCCGCTAGCTTGCGTGTGATTATCATCAATTGGATATCCCATAGCGGTATTTTTTGCTCGTGCAGCGATTATATTTACGCCAGGTAAGACGATATCCGGTTTTACACGTTGATCTTTAGTAGGTCCACGGGAACTAAACCAAGCGATTTGATCTTTATCATCGGAAGCTCCAATCGTGATGACTTTTTTCGCACACCCGGGACTACCTACGGTGCTTGAC
>CAYGYC010000352.1:0-5005 GCA_964353755.1 uncultured archaeon
ATGCATAAGGCATTTTCGGTTGCAGGCCATTTCATCCGTAGACCGCTCATTCGAGCGATAATGGAATTTACTCCATCTGCACCAATGGTGATTTGGCCTTCTATTTTTTCACCAGTCTCTGTTACCACACCGGTGACTTTGGTCCCTTGTTTGAGGACATTTACAACTTTAGTAGAAGTTCTTAATTCCGCCCCTGCTTTAACTGCCTGCTCAGCCCACCAGTTGTCAAATTCGTTGCGGTAAACGTTTAAGGGGTCCACATACTTCTTCTCTTTGGCAGCGCCTGAGAACGCGGTCCAGTCTGGACCAGGATCAGGAACCCAGTACATCCGATACCCATCGACCACGCGTTGTATGGGAGTATCTTCATGGGGAAAATCGGGGATCACTTCACGGGCGACTTCACCCCAAATGGTCGACCCGCTGGTATTTTTTTCGCCAGGAAAACGACCCCTTTCTAGTACAAGGACCTTCAATCCATTCTCAGCTGCAATTTTAGCGCATGCACTACCGCCAGGGCCCGCACCTACTATAATTAAATCGTACATTCTCACAGTCACTCCATGCGAATAAAAATGTTATTTTTTCGAAATTTCAGTTATGATTATCAAAACTGCCTAGTCCTATTTTTATCATACATCCATAAGAATTTTTTTAACATCTGAAATCTGAAGAAACCTTGTTGAAGAAAATGTTTGAAAAATTAGCACATATCGGTTTCAAGCACTTAAATACTGAAATGTTAGAAAGGTTGTATCTAGAACAGTTCAACGAGCGCGATCGGAAAAATTTAGGGCAAATTTATACCCCCTATTACATCATTCGTTTTATTCTCCACCACATCGACTTACTCACCGAATTGAAAAATATTCAAAACGATTTTCAGTTCAAGATTTTGGATCCTGCGTGTGGATTGGGTAGATTCTTGCTAGAAACGTATGAATTTTTGAAGAAAAAATTGAGGGACCATCATTGGAACGAAGAAAAGAGTCATAGAATTTTATTAACCCGAGTGCTATATGGAATAGATTTGGAGCCTTTAGCCGCGGAATTGACAGCCCTCGCTTTAGTCCTGAAAAACCATGAACAGCCCGTGAATTATTTACCCATCGCGCCATTTAATATTCTTGAATCAGAACCGGAAGCGAAGAAAAATTTACAATTGATCAATATTCAGAAATTAATAGCTGGAGATTCATCCGATTCAACTGAAATTGCTGAAAAAGAATTTGCATTGAATAATTTTGATGTAGTTATTGGAAATCCCCCGTATTTTCTTATGTCACAAAAAGCAGATAGCCCCCTAAAAGGAAAACAATTTCATAAGACCTACTTTCCCAAAAATGCGCTGGATTTTTATCGTACCCATTATGAATCGTGGCCCTTTAAAAATCGCGATCCAAATATTTTCTATTTATTTATCGAATGCGGCATTCAATTATTACGAGACGGAGGATATTTAGGATATATTATTCCGGACATTTTATTAGCGGGTAAAACTACTGAAAACCTACGTAAATATATTTTAGCGACCTGTCGTATTAAAAAAATTATGGTGATTAAAGGAAAAGTCTTTGAACAGCGAGGTATCTCTAATATTATTCTTATCCTTCAAAAATGCAACGACGCCGCGGTACGGGAAAAGAGTGTAATTGAGGTCATAACCACTTCTACCTCCGAGTTGATTAAGAAAGATGGGCAGGGGATATATGATAACTTTGATGAAGCGCCTCATTCTATTTCGCAAAGAATATTTTATGCTACTCCCCAAAATAATTTTGCCATTAGAATGCGAGAAGAAAATAGCCCTCTTTTTGAAAATATTTTAAATAAAATCAAGACGGGTAACCTCATTAAATTAAGCGAAATAATTGAAGTTCAGCGAGGTATTGAGAATCTTAAAAAGAGGGATACCCTTAATTCAACTGATTCTCCCCAAAAAACCTATCGAAAACTTATCGCTACTGGTAACATTGAAAAATACAGAATTAATTGGGATAATCCCAAATTTCCCAATAAGATGATAGATTACGACCCCCAGAATCGAGCCTATAGCCATATCGATTTTAAAAAGCCAGATTGGTTTATTCAACCCAAAATCGTATTAAAACGTGTGAGTAATAAATTAATTGCGGCCTTGGATACTGCCCATAAAACTGATTCAGAGTATTTTTTTACGATGGATTCAGTTCAAATGATTTGGTTGAAAGAGAAATTTAAAGATAAATGTGATTTACGGGTTATTTTAGCAATTCTGAATTCTGAATTTATGAATTTTTATTACCAGACACTCTTTTCTTATAAGCAATTATTTTCCAGAGTCCAAAAAGCGTTTCTTCTGGAATTACCAATTCCATCTGCTATTCCCTCTAAAATCAGCAATGAAATTTGTGAATTGGTGAATAGGATGATGGAAGTTTATGAAGAAAAAATAGAAGTAAGAATCAATCAACTTATTACTGACCTTTATTTTACATCGGAAGGTGACTTCGGCATTAGATCGATGTAAGAGAAAGTATAAGTACTACGTATTACCCCTCTTCCCTTGGGATGATTATGATTATTAAACAAAAATTAGGTCCAAAAGGACAATTGTTATTACCCAAAAGCATTCGGGAATTATTAGGAATCAAACCAGGGGAAGAAGTATTTATAGAAGTGACTGAAAATGAAGTGAAGTTTCGGTCTGCTATGAAGCCCGACGAATATTTAGCAAATTTTTATAAGGTGCCAAAAAAATTGCCACAAAAAGTGGATATTGAAAAGGTAATTGAAAAGGAATATCCGCTGTGGTAAATAAAAGTGATTAAAAAGAAGAGAATTCTAAACCTATAATTATAATTTATTGAAATAAGAGAGCGGATTCGGTTTGAGCGAGAAATTAGATTTAGAATTAGCATTAAACATGTATAAATTGATGGTCAAAATTAGAGAATTTGACGAAAATGCCACTAAATTCGCAAGGCGTGGGAAAATCCTCGGCTTTGTTCATCCCTATATTGGGCAAGAAGCGGTTGCCGTAGGAGCTTGTTCCAATCTGCGGAAAGATGATTACATTACCTCTACCCATCGTGGGCACGGACATATTATCGCAAAGGGGGGCGATGTGAAAGGGATGATGGCTGAATTATGGGGAAAAGAGACAGGGTTGTGTCGAGGTTTAGGAGGATCCATGCATATCGCCGATACGGATTTAGGTATTTTAGGTGCAAATGGGATTGTAGGAGGTGGAATTCCAATCTCGGTGGGAGCAGGGCTTTCTGCCTCTTATCGAGGAACAGATCAAGTGACTATTTGCTTCTTCGGTGATGGCGCTTCTAATCAAGGAACCTTCCATGAATCCCTCAATCTCGCCTCCTTATGGAAATTACCGATCATTTTTGTATGTGAAAATAACCTCTACGCTTTTTTTACGCCGCAAAAAAATCATCAAGCCATTACGGATGTTGCAGTAAGAGCGCAAGCATATGGCGTACCTTCCGAAATTGTGGATGGAATGAATGTAATTGAAGTTTTTAAGGCTGTGAATCGCGCCGTGGTCCGGGCTCGACATGGAGACGGTCCGACACTCATAGAATGTAAAACCTACCGATTTCGAGGACATGCTGAAGGCGATCCTGATGCCGGAATTTACCGCGCAAAAGAAGAACTCGAAGAATGGAAGAAAAAAGATCCGATTCCCCTACTCAAAAAAGAGTTAATTGAAAATTATTCGGTTTCAGAAGAAGAACTTACAGCCATAGAAGAAGCGGTTAGAAATGAAATAAAAGAAGCCGTAGAATTCGCGAAAAATAGTCCTTTTCCCAAACCAGAATCAGCACTAAAAGGACTATTCGTCGAATAAAGGAGGCGTTGGAATGGTGCTAATTAATTTCGATTATGCAATCCGGGATGCTATCAAAGAAGAAATGCAACGTGATGACAAAGTGTTTGTGATGGGAGAAGATGTGCAAATTCCTTTTTATAACTGTACTCGAGGGCTTATTGATATATTTGGACCTAAAAGGGTGCGTAATACGCCCATTTCGGAAAGTGGATTCATCGGTACTGCCTTAGGGGCGGCAGCTACAGGATTGCGCCCCATTGCCGAGCTCATGTTTGCCGATTTCTGTTTTGTAGCTATGGATCAGATTGTAAATCAGATTTCAAAGATTCGTTTTATGACTGGGTGCAAATTAAAGATTCCCTTGGTCATTCGATTTGCAGGGATGGGTGCTGGAAGTCAATATGCAGCACAGCACTCAACTTGCGTGGATGCCTTTTTTATGCACGTCCCAGGGCTGAAAATCGTAAATCCCTCAACACCTTATGACGCTAAAGGGCTTTTGAAAACTGCAATTCGTGACGACAATCCCGTAATGTTCTTTGAGCATAAGCAACTATATTTTACTCAGGGCGAGGTTCCGGAAGAAGAATATATAATTCCTTTCGGCGTTGCGGATATCAAACGGGAAGGTACTGATGTTACATTAATCGCAACCATGAACATGGTGCCATTATCCCTAAAGGTTGCTGAAAAGCTACAGAAAGACGGAATCAGTGCCGAAGTGATTGATCCCCGTACTTTAGTGCCCTTGGATAAGAAATTACTATTAGAATCGGTAAAAAAAACTGGGCGCGTTGTAATTGTAGATGAAGGCGTCAAAACTTGTGGAGTTGCCGCTGAATTGATGGCTATTATTGTCGAGGAAGGATTCGAATATCTCAAAGTCCCTATCAAACGCGTCACAACCTTTGATATTCATATTCCCTTCTCAAAACCCCTAGAAGAATTTGTTATCCCAACGGAAACGCGTATCATTGAGGCAGTACAAAAGGTGATGAAATAAAATATAATTCCTATTTATCTTATTTTTGGTAAATTTCCTAATGCAATAATATCTTTCTTTCCAATTCAATCAATTAATGTGAAATAATTGCTTCCTTTTAAAAAATCTAATAAAATTTTATAACTAGTATTAAATAGATAACTATTTATAATATTATAAATAGTTTTTAATGATTA
>CAYGYC010000353.1:0-4989 GCA_964353755.1 uncultured archaeon
GATTGTCTCAATATCATCACAGTAGTTGATTTGATATTCTTCTTCTAGTTTGTTTAACTCTTGGAATTGGCTTGAATTTGCTTCTTTCCCGGCGGTGAGTATAATTTCCAAATCCGGAAACATTTTCCGGAGCTCATGGCAGGTCATAACGGTGTAATTGAATTCGTCTGGATCAGCGGGGTTATAAAAAATGATTACACCTTGCGAGCGCTTACAGGCTTCTATAAAGAGATTTTTATTTTCATTTAATCTTTTTAAATTGCTTAAAAGATAAATTCGAAAAATATGTTCTAAAGTACCTATTTTTAATTTATATTGGGTGGTATTATATAAAATGGTGACGTCTTCAGGTGGCCAGATAATTCCCTCCGCACGAAACAATCGACAAATAAATGGTTTTTGTAATTCTTCATTTCCCATTATAAAAAATCGAAAACCTTCATCGACCGTTGGGGTCGATTTTAAAATCATCTCAGTTTTTTTATTGAGTAATTCTTTTATTTCGTTTGTTAATTGAAATTTGGGTTCGTACTCTTCGGATTTAATTTTTTGAGTCAAGTCGGAAGTGACTTCCGAGGGATTCATGACAGGTTCGAGTTGTTTCGGGGGAGAAGTAATTTTGCCTGATGTTCTTATATCGACTATCTGAGTTGCCAGACTATGGAATGCATGATCAATATTTTCACCCGTTTTTGCAGAAGTCTCTAAGTATTCAGCCCCTATTCCTTCAGCCAATTTCAGAGCCTCTTGCTCCGCAACCTCACGAAGATCCTTCAAATCTTTTTTATTCCCGATAATTATTATCGGTATTTGCCCCACAAATTGGTTTATTTCCTTTATCCATTTTGAAACCCCTGGGTTAAAAGTGCCGTATCGTGTTAAATCAAAAACAACCAGTGCCCCGGCAGCCCCTTTATAAAAGGTCGTTCTTATAAAGTCAAATCTTTGTTGACCTCCGATATCAAAAATAGATAGAACCACATTTTCTCCTCCCTCTAAATCCACCTCTTTCGTTAAAATATCCACACCAACTGTTAATTTGTAATCGGCTGCAAAACGCGCTTTAATGAACCGCATCACCGTCGATGTCTTCCCGACACCGCCATCTCCAACCAATAAGATTTTTACTTTATAACCCAATATTCTCACCGGAGTAAATTAAAATTTTTTACCATTTTTTTATTCACTTAAATCTATATATTTTTTATCGGTTGGGAGGGAAGGAGATTTAACAACCACAAGTTTGGCGATTTTGCTTGATTGATTATGGAGTGCATGGACCTGTTTTGGAGGAATATGGGCAACGAATCCCCTTTTTAAAATATAATTTTCACGATTATTTAATTGAAGGAGAATTTCTCCCTCAATCACATAAAAAAATTCTTCCACGGTCTCATGAAAATGCGGCTCGACGGATTGATTGGGTTGAAAAAAAGCGATTCCAAAATCTAGCTTACTTTGAGAATTCCACGGGCCCAGAAGCCAGCGGGTTGTATGCCCCTTTTCTTCAATCGCCGCTTCATCCACTATCTTCATTTTTACATCACAAAAAAATTCAGATATATTTTAAGTTAATATGATATAAGTTAATATGATTTCAAAGTCACAAGAAGAAGTTTTTCATCATTAAGTAGAATGAAAGGAAAAAGAAGAAGATGGATGAAAGAGAAGAAATAAAAGAGATGCAAAGGAGAGCCAAATTAAAAGGAGGCTTACAGAAAGAAGTAGAACAATTATTGGAGATTGAACGGAAAAAGTGGGAGAAAAAATTTACACTAGAATTGTCAAATTCCGTATTTCTCACAATAAGAGATAATAAGGGTGATCAAAAGGACTTTATATTAGTATCAGTTCGTGAGAAGAACGGAGTACTGGGACAGCCGATGAAAGTGGATTTAAAATATTTAATAAAATTGGGAACGGAGAGAAAATTAAAATTTACTCCGTGGATTTTTACAATTAGTTTTGGGCTAACGCCTTTTTTCCGATTTGCCCCTGACCATGATGATGTGACCGCTTCTCCGACCTTTTTACTTGCTCAAAACCATGATTATGTAGAGAATGTAATCGATCCTTATAACGTAGAACTGGCAGGTTTCCTCTTTATTAATTACCCAAAGTTCGGAAATTTCCTTGAGGCAGTTTCCGGCAGTGTTGTGGGCAATATCTCCGTGATCGAAAACCTCATGAAGCGCAATAAAGAGCCTTATAAGCGGCAAAATCATTTGTTAAATTGGTTGCATTACTTTTTAAGCAAAGATTCTCGTAAGATTTCCTTTCAAGTGTTTAGTATGCATGAGAGATGGATTCCTTCTTATTCCAAATATCTGGAGAAATTTAAAACTTAAGGAAAATATAATGATTTCTTGAAAAAATAAATAGATATATTATAGGAAAATTATTAGAATAACTCTTCTGTTAATATAAAGTTTAAAATGGATAACTGGGAAAAAAAATGGTTGAACTTAATTATAAAGCCCTCGGGCTGAAATGTGGGCTTGAAATCCATCAGGAATTACAAACGAATCGGAAACTATTCTGTTTTTGTCCCTCCATCTTGCAAACCGGAGATCCGGATGTTTATGTTAAGAGGAATTTCAGACCGGTGCTAGGAGAGATGGGGAAATTCGATGAGGCGATGCTCTTAGAGTATGAGAAAAAACTCACGGTTCTATATGAGATATATAATCAAGTGTGTTGCACGTATGAAATGGATGAAACCCCGCCTTTTGAAATCGATAAGAGAGCCCTTGAGATAGGACTTATTATAGGATTTATGTTGAATTTAATGCCTTATAACGAATTATACGTGTGTCGGAAGAATTATCTGGATGGATCTGTGCCGTGTGGATTCCAACGGACATTATTAATCGGATCTGATGGTTATTTAATGGTAGGCGAGAAACGGATTGGGATTTCAACGATTGCGATAGAAGAAGATGCGGCTCGAAAAATTAGGGAAGAGGGGAAAACGATAACTTATCGGCTTGACCGGTTAGGCATTCCGCTTATTGAAGTAGTTACCGATCCGGATATCGTTACCCCGGAGGAGTGTGTAGATGTGGCGCTCCGGCTAGGGCTCTTATTACGTTCAACGGGCTTGATGAAACGTGGGCTGGGGACTATCCGGCAAGATGTCAATGTAAGTATTGAGGGAGGCGCCCGAGTAGAAATTAAGGGAGTTCAGAAACTCGAGTGGATTCCGCCCTTGATTGAAACCGAGGTTCGGCGGCAATTGAATTTATTGAAAATTCGGAATGAATTACGAGTGCGGAATTTTGTAAGTGGAGATATCTCCCATAAATTTGTAAATGTAACGGAGATTTTCAAAAAAACCACTAGTAAACTTGTGAAAAATGCCATTAATACAGGTCAACTGGTTTTCGGGGTTAGAATTCCCAAATTTGCGGGTATTTTAGGCTCAGAAATCTTAGAAAATTTCCGATTTGGAAAAGAAATTGCCCAAAAAGTTTCTGCAATAACGGGATTGAAAGGAATAATCCATTCCGATGAAGATATGAATACCTATGGGTTTAAAAAACCTGAAATTACAGCCCTAAGAACCGCTTTAAAAATGGCAGAGAATGACGCTTTTATTTTAGTTGTGGCCGATGACCTCAAAGCCAAAAAATCTTTAGAAATAGCGGTTAATCGAATTAGTTCGGCGCTTCAAGGCGTTCCAAATGAAACACGAAAAGCGCTCGAAGATTATAAAACAGAATTCATTCGTGATTTACACGGAGGTGCGCGGCTTTATCCGGACACGGATTCGCCACCAATAATTCTCAAGAAAGAGTCTCTCAAGGAGTTGAGTAAAAATTTACCAGAATTACCTTGGGATCTGGCAAAGCGACTGATAGAGAGGTATCAAATCGATGAAACAACCGTAGAAAATTTAATTCTCCAGGGCTATACGCACCTCTTTGAAGAGATTATGGAGAAATTTAAACCAAATCCTACGCTTGTAGTGACCACCTTATTGGAAACGCTCAAATCAATAAAGCGGAATGGTTTTGAGAGTGATAACATCACAGATCAGCATTTCCACGAATTATTTGAACTGATTCAAAAACAAGAAGTAGCTAAAGAAGCTATAGAAGGATTGCTACAAGAAGTCGCCAAAAAGCCTTCCCTTTCCATCCAAGAAGCGAAAAAACAATTAGAAATAGAGGCAGTAAGCGAAGAAGAGTTGGATAAAATAATCAACACAGTGGTAATGCAAAGTGAAGCCCTTCTTAAGGAAAAAGGTGACCGGGCTTTTAGTCCATTAATGGGGGAAGTTATGAATACTTTAAGGGGCAAGATAGATGGTAAAATTATTGCAACAAAGCTAAAAGAGGCAATATCAAAGTATTTACCCAAAAAGAGTGAGGCAGAAACGAAAGAGTGATAATATGTGTGCTAAAAGAGAAGTTAAACCAAAAAAGAGTGAAGAAATAGCGGAGAAACTCCAAGGCTACAAAGGATATGCGTTTAAAAAACTAGAAGCAGCGGGCGCTAAAGTTTGGGATGTTGTAGAACTTGTGAAAGATAAAAGAACAATAAAAGGAATAATTCTCCCTCGGGCCCAATTGGAAGAAGAGACGAATAATGTCACTCTGAAATTAAAGAATGGATATAATGTGGGGATCGAACTCACTGATGCCACTCAAATAACCGTGTTTAGTCAAGAGGTGGGAGAATACAAACTTCCCGAAAAAGAAGTAGCCTTCATTGAAAAATTGCCGACCATCGCGCTTTTAGGGACAGGAGGGACTATAGCCGCCCGGCTGGATTATCGGACAGGGGCAGTATATCCCGCTTTCAGTCCAGCAGAATTATTTACCGCCATTCCCGAGCTCGCCAATCTTTGTAATTTAAAACCTGAAGTCATTTTTAAAATCCTTTCCGAAGATATGAACCCCAATTATTGGCTTGAATTGGCGTCCACTATTTATAATAAAATAAAAAATGAAAAAGTGGATGGAGTTGTGGTAGGGCACGGCACAG
>CAYGYC010000354.1:0-4983 GCA_964353755.1 uncultured archaeon
AAGGTAGGGATTTTTTTAATAATTAAAAATCCAGGTTTTGCAAAGATATAAATTTCATCTTGCGGTTTTAACCCAACCACTTTTCGAATTTCTTTATCCGTAAAAATTTCTCCTTTCTTTCCTAATTTTGATTTTTTCTCATGATAAACCGACATAGGTATAATTATCGGAATCCTCCGATATATAAGTTTTTATCGGAAGTAATTTTTTTTCTTGTTTTATATCCGTTAAAAACAGGAATTCCTCTTTTATTGCGTACCCTATTTTAAAGAGAACTTAAATCCGATGCGGTGATTGTCCCACTGTGCAAGGCAGTAGCGATTAACACGCCTGCAATTCCAGCATCTTTTAATTCGCGTAGATCCTGAATATTCCTCGCGCCACCTCCCGTAATAATAGGAATAGAGGTGTTTTGAATGATATTTTGTAAAAGATTGGTCCTTACACCCGATTCAGAGCCAACTTTGGTTAACTCCAGGACGATCAGTTCTAGAACGCCAAGTCGCTCGAAGCACAGCACTGCTTCAAGGGGAGAAACAGTTGATAAGTCTTTAGCTTTCGTCAGAATTTTTCCATATTTCAAATCCAAGCTCACAATGAGGTTTTCGGGAGGGATTGCTTGGAGGATTTTTTTAAGGTTGTTGAGCGAGTGGAGCGTTTCAGTTCCAACAATGACTTTGGTAACGCCTTTTTTTAATAATCCCTGAATCGAAATGGATGTATCAATCCCGGCATCTATCATAATAAACAATGCAGATTGTTGAATAATGTTATCAAGATAAGAAAATGAAGAGTGCTGATGCATAATAGCATCAAGATCCGCGATATACAATTCCGTGATGGGAAAATGGCGCTTTAAGGCAAGAGCGATATCAAGCGGATTGGAACTGGGCGAAAGCACACTGTGAATCGGGCTATATTTATTCCGCTCGCCTTTAACGCCATGCACGACTTGGGCATTCAAGATGTCAAGGACAGGAATGATTCGCATGAAGCATCGCATTAAAAATGTTAAGGATCCCGAATGCCATTTGTGGTAACCGTGAAAATGCATTCGCCTTCCGGAAGGCTAGGACTATCAACCAGTTTAGCAATACGGCGATCATCCTTACTTTTCTTCAAGTAAAGGCGGGTTTGTGGGACATGCGCGAGGACGTGACCCCCGACGGCGCGCGTTGGATCCCCGAAAAATGCGGAGGGATCTGCCATTGCTTGATTGGTTACGAAAACGGCGCAATTATAGATATCTGCCATGCGTTGGAGCGTGTGTAAATGTCGGTTTAATTTTCCTTGGCGAGTGGGAAGATTTTCACGCCCCATGAATTCGGCTCGAAAGTGTGAGGTTACGGAATCGATCACTATAAGTTTTATATTTTTTTCTACGATTAATTCTTGGGCTTTCTCCGTGACAAATATTTGATGGTCGGAATTGTAGACCCGAGCTACTTGAATATTCCCTAAAATTTTTTCCGGGTCTTCGCCATGGGCAGTGGCCATTTGTACGATCCGTTCAGGACGGAAAGTCCCTTCTGAATCAATGTAGATTGCCCCTCCATTCAATCCACCACGTTCAGGAGGTAGTTGAACATTTACCGCCAACTGATGCGCGACTTGCGTCTTTCCGGTTCGAAATTCGCCATAAACTTCGGTTATCGCTTGTGCTTCGACACCACCACCTAATAAGTTATCAAAATTGTGAGAGCTGGTGGTTATTTTTCCCACGCTTAGTCTCAGCTTGTATAACAGATTCGCTGGCTTAAACCCAAATTCAGCTTTTTTTCTAGCCTCAATAATGAGTTTCTGCGCACTCGCTTGACCAAGTTCCGCGGCTGCGGCTAATTCAGAGGGCGTTGCAACTGCAACGGCCATAACATTAATAAATCCTGCTGCTTTTAACTTCTCTTCTGTCTTGGGCCCTACTCCCGGAAGTTGAGTAAGATCTGATTTCGCCGATACTGCATCCGATGGCGAGTTTTCACCCTTTTCGGTCTCTTCTTCCCCTAGTATTTCCTTTTCAAATTCTTCTTCCGAATCTGATTCTTCCGGTTTTGGAGTTTTTTTCTTAGTAGGCATGGTCTCTTCCTTCATTTCATCTTTTTAGTAAACTACAATACAAGACTATTTAAAAAGTAGTTGCGATTTTCGTCGGTGTTATGGCGATAGTATGAAATCTTATTTTCGTCTTATAAATAAGGATAAACTGAGAAAAAGATCGAGATTAAACGTTGGATCAACTCATTTTTCTGGTTTAGGAGGGAATTCTCCTCCTTAAACTTCTATAATTTTTCTCCTTTGGTGAATTTCAAGATATCAAGAAATTCTTTCATGTATTCTTCAGAGAAAAGGAGTAATTCCTCAAAATTTTCTTTAATATTCGGGGATGAAGGGAAATATCTCTTCTACCAATTGCGACGCGGGTTCAAATTGGGACACCTTATTGAGATCGACAAATTTATCAGAAAACTTCAGGCAGAACTTCTCTGCAAATTGTTTTAAAGCCAGGCGCAACGCTTTATTGAATTCATCGGATAATAGTACAAAAGCCACAGGATATTTTTCATCACGATATACTATTAAGGTAGCATGCTCTAATTCGATTTGGCGGATGTTTCCTCTATTGACCGTCTCATTTAGAATCCCGGTGATGCCTTGCATCATGCCCCCGAATAAGTCATTATCAATAACAGAAGTTTTATCCCAAATTTTATCGAAAATAGAAATTCCAGACTTAGCATTTAAAATTGTTAAGCGGGATGCTCGGAATGGTAAAACAAAGGCGAGTTTTGGTTGCTTTTTAAAAATGTAAGCAATAATAAGAGCTCCTATTCCAAGGGATAATTCAGTAATGATAGTAACATTTATAGGAATGCCAAAATCCGGTAGGAATTCGATAATCACTGGAACCAGAGTGAAAAGGATCCCCCCAATAATTAAGAGTACTGCATCGGTTTTCATCGAGCGAGGGGATTTGTTATAAATCTTAATAGTAAAATAAATCCATAAAAAGGCTTGAAAGAACATGAGAATACTAAATAAGAGCGTAATAACATCCGGATTATTGTAAAAAAGGAAAATGGCGCCGGCGGTTACTACGTTTGTAAAGAAGATCATCTTGAGCGGGTCAAGCCGTTCGCGGGAAATGGTATCGATAAATATGATTAGTATAAATGTTGTACCAATCAACTCAAATTCGGGGTTTAGGAGGGGATTCTTCTTCTTTCGTGTTTTTCGCACTTTCCCGCTTAGCTAACCTCAGAATGTTCAGGTATTTTTCCTTACGCTCTTTATAGATGGCAAGCGCTTCTTTACCTTTTTGGGTGAGGGTGGTCCTTGAATCAATCAGCACCAGATCTTGGAGGGTTCTGAGTATAATCGGAACCATTTTTTCCTTGATACCCGCTCCCGCAGCAATTTTGCTCGGTTCTTTCAAGCCCAATTCCACCATGAGCAGCGTAACAATTCCGGATAACCCGTAAAGTTCGAAAAGCCGTTCTATAATCCATTCTGCTGAAATTTCCTTATCTTTAATATATTCTTCAATCGGGAAGAATTCATTGATGATCTTATTCGCGCCGAAGAAAGCATCAACATCACCCTTCCAGTCAGCGAGTTCTTTTTGATAGTGAAATTCAAATTTATTGGACAGCGATGCTATTTTTCTTCGAATAATAGGAAGATCCACGCTCGCAAGCACAGCGACAATCACGTAAAACCCATGTTGAAACAAAATTTTGTTGTCCATATGGTCTATGGTCTTCAGCACGCGTTTGGAATGCACGATTTCCTGGACAATGGAGGAAATACCAATTAATGCGCTGGAAACCAGACTTGCATCGGTCGCAGAGACCCCTCCAAGACGTTTATCATATAGGGGAATGCCGGTCTTGGTTAAAATATAAATGTGTCTAACTTTTCTCTCCCAATTGCGTTCTCTCCATCTATTGCGAATGGAATACCCCGCAACCACGGCGATAATTGCCCCCGCGATGCCAAACAGCCAAGAATTCCGTTCAAACCAGGAGGGCGGAATTCGGGTTATTACTAAAGTTAAGGTCTTACTAACTAGAAGTTCTCCGTCTTTGGTAGTCGCATTAATAACAATGGAATAAGTACCAGGATTTTTATTGGCCGTATTTAATACAAGGGAGTAATTCCCATTTCCATTATAGGTGAGGTTTCCTGTTTCAGACCCCCATACATAGAAGACAATAATATCTTCTTCGTTAAAATAACTATTAGTAAATTCATTCTCTAGAAGAAGTGAGAATGACGCCATGGAACCTTGCTGTGTGGTTTCGACATTAGACGAAACCGTGGTTGCGGTAAATTCTGTCCACTCTTTGATCTGGATTATAAACTGAATACTCTTTTCAAGATAGCCAGTTCTATTTATAGTGGCAAGAATAGTATAAGATTCTGAGGTGATGCCTGCGGTAATGTTAATTTTATAGTACCCATTGGCTAATCCAGTGAAGGACAAGCCACTATATCCGTAAAATGTTATATCCGCATTTTCTATCCCAATATGTTGCTCCGTATCATTATAGACTACAAGAATAAAGGTGGATTCTTTTACGGGTAATACGATTAATGATGTATTGAGATTACTCAGAGACGTGAAAATAGGGCGATATGATAAAAATGCGAAGACGGATTGAGACTTATGGTTATATTTTGAAGCGGTAATATTCAATAAATCCGTTTCTTGCAACGAGGCGGTGGAAATAATAATGGTGAAAGGATACTCCGCTAATGGATTGTATGAAATCCAAAAGGTGGTATTAATAAAAAGGATATCAGCTCCATTATCTTGCGATGGAATAGGATTCCCGGCAAAATCGGTATATTTCAAATAAATTGTTCCATTTTTTCCATACGGAATAGTGTCAATCGATTTGTAGGTTAATTTCGTGTCTACGGCCTTAATTTGAATGATAATGTGAATTGATTTATTCCCACGACGATATTGAGAAGCATTAATTA
>CAYGYC010000355.1:0-3358 GCA_964353755.1 uncultured archaeon
ACCAGCCCAAAAATTTGGGCAAGGTAAAAGATTTAAGTCGGCTTCACGGGAAAAAATAACAGATTAAATCAATTTAAAATTTCTCTCATTTATTATCTACAACAGATTGGGAAAACCAAAATATTTAACAATTTTCAAAATTATCATTTGTACGAGACAAGAAATTTAATAAAACTTGCTGTTATGTGGTAGCACAGAATTATTTTCGGATGTAGAATTGAAATAGAATGGTTTAAACGAATGGTTGAAATCAAATTTTTAGGTGGTTGTTTCCAAATCGGTGGGTCTGCTATTGCGATTGAATCTCCGTCTGTAAACCTTTTGATGGATTACGGAGTTATTATGGAAGATCCCCCAAAATTTCCGCAAGAAATTAGACCAAAAGAGTTGGATGCTATTTTATTAACGCATGCCCATTTAGATCACTCCGGGGGGATTCCCCTTCTATTTTCGGGAATGGCAACGCCCCAATTATTTACCACTTCTCTCACTCTCGATATAACGCAAATTCTTATCCAAGATTTCATACGCATCTCTGAATATTATTTACCATTTGGGAAAGCCGAATTATTACGGATGACTAATTATTCCAAACGGGTCTCCTATGGAAAGAGAAAGATAACTTCGGACTGTGTAGCCCATTTTCTCGATGCCGGGCACATTCCGGGCAGTCTTTCGATTTATTTAGAACTAGATGGGAAAAAGATCCTATACACGGGAGATTTTAATTCAAGTGATACGCAATTATTAAACCGCGCTCAGCTAAAGATGCCTAAATTGGATGGTCTAATCATTGAAAGTACGTATGCTTTAAATGAACATCCTGATAGGGAAGAAGTAGAAAGAAAATTCGTAGAACGAGCAACTCAAATTGTTGAAAACGGCGGTAATGTCCTTGTGCCTGCTTTCGGTGTTGCCCGTTCCCAAGAAATTTTATGCACATTATTCAAACATAATTTTCACTATCCTGTTTTTATGGATGGCATGGCTCGGGTCGTAGCTCGTATTTTTTCCGCCTATCCCCATTACTTTCGTAATTTTGATCTCTATAAGAAAGCCTTAAAACAAGTCCATTTGATTTCACAAGGAAAAAGACGAGAGCTGGAACGATCAAATGCCATGTCTACCCCAAGCGTTATTATTGCTCCATCGGGGATGCTGAAGGGGGGGACAGCAGTCAATTATACTAATGAACTCTTTAAAGATAGCGATAATGGAATTTTTTTGGTCAGCTTTCAAATTCAAGATACCCCGGGACGTATTTTATTAGAATCCAAAAAATGGGGCGAGGATGAAGCGAATTGCCAAATCGAATTCTTTGATTTTTCTTCTCATGCCGGTCGCACAGGTCTGTGGGAACTTATTCATTCATTAGAAAAAAATCCTGATTTAACGGTTTATTGTATTCACGGGGAAGCAGAGAATTGCAAAAGTTTCGCCAAGGATATTAGTGAAACTACCGCCCTTACAGGCATTGCCCCGAAAGTCAATGAAAGTTTTAAACTCTAGCTTTTTAGAGCAAGCTTTTTCCGACATTTTTGACAGAAATTAGCCGGCTTAGTATCCGTGTCGCAGACATATTTTGAAATTTTCATGATGCAATTGGCATGACAGTGTTCTAATCCCAAGGTATGCCCTAATTCATGGATTCCTTCTTTCACCACTCTCATTAGAAAGAGAGAGGTATTGGAGGATTGCCCGTAAAATTCGGGATGCAATCGGAATAAGGAAATCACCGCTGCTTTGGCATGCGATCCAAACTCAGCCTGTCCAAAGACACAATCCAATTCATAAACACATAGGTCCAAGGCCGTTATTCCTAAAACTTTATCATATCCAAGTTTTTCAGCCTTTGCCCGGATTACATATAAAAATAGGGGGGATAAATATTGATCCCTTAACGAATCATATGAATTTTCGGGAATTTCACAGATTTCATCAATTATTTGAATTTGAGTAAATAAGTTTTCGAAAACCTTCGTTAAATTAACTCGAAGATAGTCTAAAATTTTCAAATCGACCTTTCCACAACGAAGCAATCCTAATTTTTGAATAGGGGCACAATCCTTTATGAGCTAATTTTGGATTAGTATTAAATTCTCCTGTGATTATAAAAAATTAAGGTGATCATTTGACTTCAGAAATGACTTTGGCAACAGAACATATGTTTCGTCCCATCCTCATTACGCTTGCCATTGCTATCCCGCTTGCGATCATAGGAATAGTGAGTGGGATTACAATTGAAGGCGCCCCATTCTCGGAAGAAGAGGGCGGATTATTTTTTGCGCTTTTAAATGCATTATTCTATACCTTATTTGCCATAATCGGCGTCACATTAGTATATTTGGCATTAAAATATGGGAAAGAGAAATTATTAAGGGCATTTTTTATTTTTTGCTTTGGCTTTTTAGGAATTTTTTTAATCTTTTTCTATATATTTCTGATTTTAGCTATTTTTGCAATCTCTGAATTAATCTTTTACATCATTGCTGTTATAGTATCTTTTGTCCTTGGGCTCTACCTATCCTATGCTCTATTATCCGAAAAATCATCGACTTTGGCCAAAAATACGGCGCTTCTCATCTATTGCGGCTTTATTGGCGCGTTTCTTGGGATTGTGCTTCCAACATGGACTGCGTTTCTTTTCATTGGGATTCTATCGATATACGACATTATCGCAGTGTTCAAGGGACCCATTAAAAAGATAATTGAAATGACCGAAGCGGATGAGGATACAAATTTACCAGTCGATATGACTTATAGCAGTCATAATTGGGAAATAGGGATCGGCGATCTTACTTTTTATTCCATGCTTTCTACCCATACTCTACTATTAGGGTTCCGCTTGGACTTTTTAATTGAATTCGGGTTATGGGGGGCCATTATTCCCATGGTTTGCACGACTCTTGGAATTCTTTTAGGAGCGTTCTTGACTTTTCAACTCCTTAAAAAACGACCCATGCTTCCCGGCTTACCCATTTCCATGGGATTAGGTGTCTTATTTTATGCCTTAAGTCTGCTTATCTTCTGGCTGCTCTAGTCTTAGTGTTCGGATTAAACTTCAATGACTTGGCAACTTATTTTTTTAATTATGTCTTCTGCTCTTTCCGGATCCAATTTCAATGTATATAAGTATCTTGTAGTTCTTAATTTTAATTTCACTACATCCTTTATCCGTTTGACGCGACATTCCACGGCATTCTGCGACATTTCAAGGAATTTTTCCACATCTTTTATTTCTTTCGGCATGGTCTCATCTTTAACAACTTAAAAATTTCTGTAATGTATCTTCATCAATCACACTTAACAACTTAAAAATTTCTGTAATGTATCTTCATCAATCACACTTAACAACTTA
>CAYGYC010000355.1:3458-4899 GCA_964353755.1 uncultured archaeon
TTAACAACTTAAAAATTTCTGTAATGTATCTTCATCAATCACACTTAACAACTTAAAAATTTCCGTAATGTATCTTCATTAATCACACTTAACAACTTAAAAATTTCCGAACGTATAATAAAAATTATATTCTTTGACCTATTATTCTTTTACTATGAAGACTTATGATGTTTTAAAGATGTTATGCATTTCGCGATTAACCTTATCCAAATAGGTCAAAAAAGGGGTTATCCAAGTACAGTTTCTTCCGAATGGACGCTATGATTATGATGAAAAATCTGTCTACAACTTTTTAAATAGAGATTTTCCGAGAAAGATAATTGCTTACGCACGAGTTTTGACCAAGAAGCAAAAATCTGACCTAGAACACCAAATAAATTTCATCAAAAGTTATTATTTCTAGAACGGCATTACCTTAAATACCATAAAAATAAAATTAAATCGCGACGGACTTCGATAGTTTATTCACGACGTCATTACGTATAAAATACGCCAAGTTATGAGATAGAACCCCTCTCGACTGAGCAAGAAATCTTCCAGGAGATTATTTGCCTCTTGCATTGCTATGCAATGGCGATGTACTTGTGTCGCCGGCGCACCTTCACGAAAAAAAAGACCGCAGAATTTGAGCAAGAAATCCCTACTTCGCTTTCTTAACACTGAAAAGTGCATCCCCCTCGAACGCAAAGCCGAACCCCCCGTCATCAATGCTTCCGCTGCCAACCTTTTATCAACACCTTATAATAGGTCTTTATCCCTTTGGCAATACAGTGCCCTATAGAACGGGATCGCCAACAAAATTAGATCTCTACCCTCCATGGAGCGCCCGTTTGAGCGGCTCAGGGCCTCCAGCAATTAAAAGTGAACCGTATGCGATACCAAATCAAGGACTTAACGCCCGACTCTACCCGCGTAGATATCGTGGTAAAACTGATCCGGCAATTCCAGCCGCGGCAAGCCAAGGGGCATGTCGTTATCAGTTTTCTAGCCGCCGACCCCACCGGCCAGGTTCCCCTCCCTTTCTGGGATCGCGATGCCGAAGTCGTCAAAGTCGGCGATTATATCCAAATTACGCAGGGGTATGTGGCCGTCTTCCGCGATCAACTGGAACTGCGGATCGGCAAATATGGGGGATTCCGACATATTGCCCCGCCTCCAGAATTCCTCGAGAAACGGATTTAAAACCCCAGTCATGGAACATATAATCTGGTAGAATATAAAAGATTAAAGATTAAAGACTAAAGACTATAATCTGGTAGAAAGAATAGAGAATCAATCAAAAACTTCCTTAAAGATTTTTATCGTTACCAAAATTCATTAATTGGTTCCATTTCTGGTCAAAGTCTTTAATAAGGTAATACTTTGGCGAAAAATCATGAGGATCAATCTTAACACTAATAAGTCGCTGATCACTTAGGAAAGCAAGGCATTGCTGCACTTC
>CAYGYC010000356.1:0-4892 GCA_964353755.1 uncultured archaeon
CAACAAAACCAGCTTTTATCGATTTGTATATATTAATTTTTTCTCCGCCGAATAGAATATCGAATGCGGCCGCAATTAAAATGGCTTGATCTCGTATATTTTTGGTAAAGAATATTTTAATCCGATCTAATAACTCGAAGACCACCGGCTCTGCCGCCCGCTCCGCAATGCCCCCCAAAATTTCTAAACTTTTTTCTAATCCATATTCCTCTTCATATTTTCGGAGACACTCCCGCAACATCACATTAGCAAAAAAAGCATTCATTTTGGGTGAGATCCACCAGACCGGCTTACGAGCTATACGTAATAAAACTCGCTTAAACCACCCTAACTTTTCAGAAACCATGGTACTCTCTCCTTCTTCTTTCTATAATGGCGATTATTGGGTTAATTCGATAACATGCTCGCAAAATTTATCCCCCGCGGATCTCGAATGAATTGTTTTTCCCTGGGCTTGGGAAAATGGAAATGACCTCGTATTGGAAAGAATATGTATTATGCCTTCAAGGAAACTAGAGATGGGAATGCATAAATGAAAAGCTTCAATTTCTACCTTCGATGCACAGAGCGCACACTTATAATCGCGTATAACTATTTCCCTTTCATTTACTCTAATTTTAATTTTTCCCATCCAAAATTTATTATATACTTCTTTAATGATATCTTTCAATTGTTGGCTCTCTGGCATCCAGTAATTCGTTAAAATATTGGCTATATTCACCCCGATATCGCGCAGATCTTCTGCGGCTTTCTCAGCTCCATGGCGGTCAATCAAATCTTTTACCACTTCCGGAATGGTTTGCAAAAAAATTGCGGTATGCACTTTCCGTTTAAATAATTCCGCTCGTTTATACTGTCCCATTTTTATTACCCTTTTAATTGCACATGAATTCTTCCGTCGTTCCCCTTTAAAAAATGACCTTCTTCTTCTTCTTCCTTAAGGATTAGAATTTTTTAATCCACTGAATTCTATTAAATGAAATTCATAGACGAGTCATTTATCGATTTAAAGCGCAATATTCTTTTAGAGAAGTAAAATTTAGGGCTCTGCAGGGACGTGGGCTTTTTTCTTCTGCTTATAGAGGGTGTAAGCGAGAATGCAAATAAGGGGACCATTGATCACAAAAATTAAGAAAAGCAACTGCCCTAAGGTAATAGAATCGGGCGGAATCTCATTGAAGGTATTAATGCCGAAATAGAGGGTTATCCCTGAAATCACATTAAATAGGAAAAAGATTAGAAACACTATGATTGGCAGATACTCGCGATTCATCATCTCATCCTCCAAAAGGTATGGGTAAATATACGCCATTGAGGGGTCCCATGAGAATACTAATGCCGCCCAGGAAAATGACCGTCCCGATCAGGAGGGGAATTAACCCCACACTAAATACGAGAATCGTCTTACGCTTCCCCCATTTTGGCTCTTTATCCGTGATTTTTTTCCAGTAGATCGCAAAGAGAAAAATCAGCAGAAACCAGCCCAAAAAGTTGCTTATAGGAATACCCGGATTTCCAATACCAGGATCCCCTAAAATCCAAATGGCTTCATTTGGCTGAGCAAACCAGCCCCACCAATGATAGCGGACGGCAATGGGATCAATCATCATGTCCATTTCCATGGCGATCAAGCCGCCGACCGCAGCGGCTTTCACGATTGAATTTTTAAAGAAATAGCCTCCAATGTGAACGCCTGAATATGCTACAACAAACCAAGCAACAAAAACGACGGCCGGAACCGCTAGGATCCACACCGTGTAGTTGGTATACGTAAAAGCGTAGGTTTCGGGAAAGACGGGGTTGACCTCATGAATAACCTTCCCGCTAATGATCATGATATTTTCTTCGAAGCCGGTATAGAGAAAGCTGCCAAAGAAAAAGAGCAGCGTCTTCCAGCGCCCAAATTTCTGAAACCCATGATAAAGTAAGACTGCCGCAAGAATATAAACCAAGACTTCATATACAATTTGGGTGGGTGTTATTGTATCGAGGTATTTAACAGGCCACAACAGCCGCGCAATAAAATCAGGGTCATACCCCATCTTTAATTCACCTTTACCTTGTCGTTTTTTCTCGGGCATTTGTCCCGTTTTATAAATCTTACAATCTGTTCCCAGCTTTATATCTTTTGTGAAGTAAAAAAATTATCAAGATTTTTATCCCTTCGGATCGTGCTAAAACATAAAAAGAGGGAGTTAAATAGAGAAAAAAAGAAACTTCAGAAAGAAGAAGGACATCAGATATGGAGATTTTAAAAGAGTTAGAATTGTTAATTGGCAAAAAAATCCTCTCTAAGGCTACCCTTCAATATAATACAGTGGGTGCAGTATTTGCGGGGGATACCATTGTCGGATTGGGATTAGCTAACTGTGGATTAACGGCTCTCCCGGAGTCTATACTCCAGCTAAAAGATCTCCAAACCTTACTTTTGGGGGGCAATCAGCTCACAACTCTCCCGGAATCCTTTGGGCAACTCCAATCCCTCCAATCTGTAGAGTTGCTTGAGAATAAGCTCACGGCTCTCCCGGAGTCCCTTGGGCTCCTCGACTCCCTCCAAAAACTATCTTTGGGCAATAATCAGCTCACAACTCTCCCAGAATCCTTTGGCAATCTGAAATCCCTCCAACAACTAAGTTTGGTTTATAATCAGCTTACGGCTCTCCCGGAATCCCTCGGCGCTCTAAAATCCCTCCAGGACCTAAGTATGGGAAGTAATCATCTCACGAGTCTCCCGGAATCCTTTGGGTTCCTGGAATCCCTCAAAAAACTAGCTTTGGGCGGGAACCAGCTCACGACTCTCCCGAACTCCTTTGGCAAGCTCAAAATCCTCCAAGAACTGAGTTTGAGTAATAATCGGCTCACCACTCTCCCGGAATCCTTTGGCGACTTAAAATCGATCCAAGCCCTAGGTTTGAGTGGTAACCAGCTCAAGACTCTCCCGACATCCTTCCTTGACCTATCAAACCTCAACCTCTTAGCATTAGGCGGGAACCCCCTCGATCGAAAATCATTTGAAATTTTAGCCATATTGGAAAAGAAAGGCGTGAGGATATCCAGATAGGCGTGAAAGTGTCCAGAAAATATATTTATCGATTGTAGATCCTTAAAACTAAAATTTGATTTTTCAGACAATAAATAATCCAAAAATATAAATTACGATTATCGCATGTTGTGATAGAAGTTATTATTATTAAAGCCAAGTATTTAAGTTGGCGTATATTGGCACCAAGTTGAATTGGCGCGAATTATAGAAGTGAGGTATTTAAATTGGCGCAAACGGTCCTTGATAAGGAGAAAGTTATTCGTGTACGCGATACGGAATTTCAAGATCAGATTGTAGAAACTGGCGAGAAGACTCTTCCCGGCATTGAGAAAGTTAGGACTTGCATCCAGTGTGGAACCTGCATTGGCGGATGCCCCTCCGGACGTCGGACCGCCTGGCGCATTAAAACGCTATTTCAGAAAGCTGCGCTAGGATTAAAGGACGAAGTCCTGAAATCCGACGACCTCTGGTGTTGTACGACCTGTTACACATGTCAGGAGCGCTGCATACGCAATGTTCCCACGACTGATGTGGTCCGCGTTATTCGGAATTTAGCATTCCGGGCAGGCTATGCTAAAAAACCCCATTTAATGGTCTGTAAATATTTATTTGAACAAGGTCATGCCGTTCCCATTAATCCCCCCACCAAAGCGCTGCGGAAAAAGCTCGGCTTAGGGGAATTACCGCCCACCGTCCATTCCTACCCCGAGGGGTTGAAGGAAGTCAATATCATTTGTGAAAAGACGGGGTTTAAAGAGCTATGGGAGAAACAGTTCAAGAAGGTGCAATAAAGATGACCGTAGAAAGCGAGAAGAAAAAGATAACTGTAGAAAGCGAGAAGAAATATGCGTATTTTTTAGGGTGTTTGACCCCGAATCGGTACCCTGGAATCGAATACTCCACGATCGAAGCATTTAAACGCTTAGGTGTTGAATTGGTTGAATTGAAAGGCGCGAGTTGTTGCCCGGCGCCCGGGGTATTTGGAAGTTTCGACCTCGAAACATGGGCAACCATAGCCGCGCGAAACCTCCTCCTTGCCGAAACTCAAGGGAATAATGTGACCATGACCTGTAACGGCTGTTATGGCTCCTTACAGGAGACGAACCATTTACTGCATGAGAATCCGCCTCTCCATGAGCGAGTGAATAAGGTTCTCAAGGAAGCGACGGGGAAAGAGTATCATGGGACGGTGGTCGTGAAACATACCATCGAAGTATTACGCGACGAAATCGGCTTTGATAAAATTCGGGATGCCGTCGTAAAACCGCTGACGGGGTTGAAGGTCGCGGTTCATTACGGGTGCCATTTCTTGAAGCCGAGCAAGGTGCGCCAGCAAGGCTCGAGCGAGCGTCCCCGAGTGCTTGATGATTTCATAGAAGTTCTAGGCGCGAAATCAGTCCCCTATAAGGACAAGAATATGTGCTGTGGGGCGGGTGGTGGCGTAAGGACCCAATATAAAGATGTCGCACTAGATTTTACCCGGGAAAAACTCCTCAATATGATCGCCGCGGGTGCGGATTGTGTCACGACCCCCTGTGCTTTTTGCCACTTCCAATTTGATATCGGCCAGCAAGAACTCAACAAGGATTATAAGACTACCTTCAGTCTCCCCGTGATTTTCTATACCCAATTGCTCGCCATCGCGTTAGGCGTCTCGCCACTCGAGATGGGATTGGAAGCGCATAATACCCCCGTGCAATCCTTTTTAGATAAGCTGTAATTACTTTCCTCTTTTTTTAATATTTTAAAATACATTCATTCAGTAGATTTAGGATCTTATTTCATTTTACTTTTAATAAAACCGATAGATTGTTGGGCAAATAATGCTTCTTCAGTATTTTCCATATGT
>CAYGYC010000357.1:0-4891 GCA_964353755.1 uncultured archaeon
CTTTAAAAGAAATTGAAAAGAGATTCAATGATATAATTCAAGATTTCAATAATTTTATAGAACTATATGCTAAAGAGGATTATAAAACACAATGGCAGATTGAAGTAAAAAAGAATAATATAGTTTTTGGGTCAGCATTACATTTATGGGGTTGTACTGCAGAGGAAATGCTACAAAAAAATATTAAATTTAAGGATATTCTGAATTTGTATCTTGAGGGGAATTCCACAAAAGAATTTACCACAATTCAAAAATATTTACCACTTGGTGAAAGTATCTTTAAAATGATAATAAAACATTTACCAAATCCATTTCAAGCACAAAAATATCGAATATCTAACTTATGGTTTGGCGAAATATCTTCTGAAATTGGGCAAAATTTATTGAATTGTGACCCTAAGGGAGCGCCTCTATTATATATTTATAAGAATGTTTTAGATAGAAATAGTGGAATAATTTCAGTGGCTCGAATATTTTCAGGAACAATAGAAGGAGGACAAGAATTATTTTCACTAACATCAAGTAATTATGATAAAATTCAACAACTTTCCTTACTAATGGGAGCGCATCGAGAAAATATAAAATCCTTATCCGCAGGAAACATAGTCGCGTTCAATTTAAAAAATCCCAAAATAGGGGATACCTTGGTTGGTAAAAATTATGAAGATACGAATCCTTTTGAAAGGATTAAATATGAAACGGAACCTGTAGTCCAATATAGCATTGAACCTCTACATCCCAGAGATTTAAAGAAGATGTTAAATCTGTTAGAAAGAATTTCGCTTAATGATCCTAACTTGGAAATAATAACCAATGAGGAAACTGGCGAAATTTTAATTTCAGGGCTGGGCGAACTCCATTTAGAAATAATTACAGATGAATTAAAAAAACAAGATTTAGAATTAGTAAGTTCCGAACCAATTGTTACTTATAGAGAAAGTATTAGCGAAAAAGGTAAAGTAATCACGGTAAAAAGTGTAGATTCTCAGAATTTCATCACAATCCAAGCTGAACCGCTTGAACCACAAATGATAGAGTTATTAACAACCGGTCAAGTAACTATCAAGATGAGTAAAAATCGTAGAAAACAAATTTTACTTAGTTCAACAAAGTGGGATGAGATGCTGATCCAGAAATTACTTTATTTGGACACATTTGGGAATATAATTTTTGGAATTGAAAATTACGATAAATCTGAAATGAAAGAGGATATACGGTTAGTCTTACATAGTAAAATAGAAAAGATTTTTAGATTTGGACCTCTAGTTCATGATCCGATTCGAGGGCTCAAAATACAAATTCTTAATATGGTATTACAAGCTGGATCCTCTCCCTTGAATATTTTACAAATGATCCCTTTACTTAAACAGGTAATTTCTGAGGTATTCCATACCTCTAAAGCGATCATACTTCAGCCCATTTATAAAATTCAAATAAAAACTCTTTCATCGTATATTGGGCTGATCAGTAGCACTATTGCCCAATGTAATGGAAAGATTTTACAGATTGAGCAGAAAGGCCTGAATACTTTTATTACAGGACAAATTCCTGTCAAAGGAACTTTTGGGCTTGCAAGTAAATTGCGCTCAAAAACCTCAGGACACATTTTTTTTATGACTTTTTTCTCACATTGGGAAGAAATTACACCCGAATCACAGATGCAAGAGATTATTCAAGAAATGAGAGAGAAACGCGGAATGAAATATTTGAAAAAAAGTGCGGCTACCGGGATTTGAACCCGGGTTGGTAACTTTCTCCAATCAAAAGCGCTTCAATTAAGGACTATGGGAGGCTACCGTCCTAGCCACTAGACCATAGCCGCATTTTTTGTTAATTCAATTTTCTAATAATTCGTAATATCCCGTGAAAATTTAAAAATTTTATTTAAGTAGAATTTGATCGCTTAATTGAGATAAAATCTGATTATTTAATTGATCGAATGTTGAAATCACGATTATTTGAATTGGTAAAGAAAGGTTTTTTTCGAATTCTTCTTTACGAGTGGATAAAATTTTATCTGCGACATTCTCTTTTTCAAGTAGAAGAATAATTTCATTGATAATTTTTCCTTGTACTTTAGATTTGAGAATAGTCCAAAATGTTTGAATTTTATTTTGGAAGTTTTGTAAAGCGAGATTTGTTATTTGAGGATTGAGTGTTTTAATATCCATTACAGTAATTGGCCCTCCTGTAGCTAAAATTTGATCCGGATCAAAACCTAAATCTATTAATTTCTTGCGATTTTTAGATGAATTTACAACAAATAATTTATTTTTAATACTCTCTTTAAAATTCGCTCCTTCATTTTGTTCCAGTGAATACTTTATATCAAATTTTTCATTTAATTTAGCTAGTTTATTGTTCAATTTTATTAAATCATCTCTGATTATTTGCCTTTGTGTTTCATCCATTGTAAAAGTTGGTGCCGTTTCTCGAAACTTATTTTTTATTTTGATCAAGATGTATATAGCTTCATTAATTTGTGAAAATTCTGAATAATCCATATTATATCAACTGTTAGTTAAAATCTTATAAAAACTTATAAATTGCTATAAAAAGTTTGAAGTTTAAATAGGATTTTCCAAAAAATTGATGGATGATTCCTGATAAATTACTGCGCATGAAAGAAGTATCGACCCTTTTGGGCGTTACATCACAAACCCTCCGCAATTGGAGTAATGAAGGCTATATACAAGCGGTCATTGGAAAAGGACGACAACGTCGTTTTAAACTGAGTGAAGTTAGGCGGTTAATGAATTTCGATAAACCCCAATCTTACCAGAACACCTGTCTCATTTACTGTCGGGTTTCTACCACGATCCAACGAGCCAATTTAAGCCGGCAACGTGACCGACTTGAAGCATATGCGGTAGCTAATGGCTATATTCTTGAAAATATCTATGAAGACATCGCCAGTGGCATGAATTTCAAACGGAAAGGGTTGTTACGATTGCTTAAACATTGCCAAACGCATGCTATCAAAGCAGTCCTTATAGAATTCAAAGATCGCTTGGCCCGATTTGGGGTAGAGTTGATCCAAGAACTGCTCCACTCGTTTGGAACCGAGTTAGTCATTGTGAATCAGGTCGAATCGGATTATAAGCAAGAAATCATCGAGGATATGATTGCGATCATTGTCCATTTTAGTAGTCGGTTATATGGCAAACGCCGGGGGAAGAGAAAGACGACTCAAATTAAACAAATCCTGAAGGACACGGAACAATAATCGCTGAACTGGATTTGCGCAAATATATGATTTGCGCATTTTCTGTGCAAACCTTTATAACGCACCAGCGGCTGAATCCTCTTAAGAAATTCCTCTGCGATTAATGGGATTACTGATATGCTGACCACACATATTTTTCGCTTACAGCCGTCAGAAGCCCAAATAACCCAGCTCAACGAAATTTTTACCGTCTATAATCGGATGAAACGCAAGGGGTATCAGTTCCTCTTCAACGGCACAACGGGGATTCAACAGAAGTTGATGCACATGTGCCAGAACAACCCGTACGTCAATACCCTCCTGACCGAAAATAAAACGAAACTCGCCCAACAAAAAACGTGGTTGAAGAAACGAGCGGCCTTTCTTGAGCAGAAAATTGAAGTCGTTAGCCGCCAGATTGCAAGAAATAAGGAGAAGAACCCCAAAGATCGGAGCTTGAAAGGATTATACGCCCTACGATCTTCTCTCCAAAACAGGCTGGCGCACATGACCCTGAAACCCGGCGTCTTTGGCACGAAAAGTTTGTTTCGGAAACGCCTTCGGGGGACCGTTTCCCGAGCCGAATTTCTCCTTCGGCGGGATGCCTCGTTTGGTTGTGTGGGCAAGGTGCAGGGTGGGGTGCAAAATAACAATTTGAAGCTCTTGCCTAGCGACGAGTTGCGGATTTCGACCTTTTCTAAAGCGAGGGGGACGATTCCGAAACGCCTTCGCGTTCCGCTTGCCGTGAATCCACAGCAAAGAGCAATATATCAAGCATTCCTCCAAATGGATAAATACACCGTGGTTGTGAAACGGAAATTCATCAAAGGGGAATTACGCTATTATGCCCATGTCTCCTATGACACGCCTGGACCCACCACGCGCTTTGGGTTTCAGCACGGGGCGATAGGGTTGGACTTCAATTATAATTTCATCATCCTGGTCCATATTGATAAAGAGGGGAATTTTTTAAGTTATCACCAGATCCCGTTTCAGAACTTGCATTCCTATCGCAAGGGCAGACGGGACGATTACGCGAGTTTCAAGCTCGATAAAGTCATTAATTATTGTTTAAACAAAGGGAAAGGGCTGGTTATTGAAGATTTAACCTTCGAGCAGTCTTTCTCTTATAATACGAAACGCAATCGTAAACTCACCCAATTCAAAACCTCAATGATCCCCCTGCTGGAACGCAAATGCGCCCGGCAGGGGATCGCGGTGCGCAAGGTGGATCCCGCATATACCACGATCATGGGGGTATTGAAGTATTCCTGGTCATTTAACTGCTCAGATCACGTCTTGGCAAGTTATGTGATAGCTCGGAAAGGCTTAGGGTTCAAGGAAGCACTTCCAGCCTGCTACGAGCGGTTGCTTGCACAAGTCGGGGGCGTTCTAAAACCCCGTTTGAAACCAAGCAGTCCCTACCGGCAGTGGGCGCAGCTCTATGACCTTTTCAAGCACTATGGGGTAACTCCCTTCAGGTCTCCAGACCCAGCGACCAACCTCAAGAAGAATCTCTTGGTGGCCCTCGATACCGTGCTGGATGGCTTGAACCTGGCGACAGGCGTACCGCCGGATAACCTTACGGCGAGTCTACTCGCGTACGGGTAGATGGAGAATTGGCATAGAATCTTATAGATTTTGATAGAAATTTATAAGTTTTTATAACTAATTTGAAGGTTATTT
>CAYGYC010000358.1:0-4856 GCA_964353755.1 uncultured archaeon
AAAATGGCCTCTAAAACAATAATGATCCAAGAAGAGACTTATAAAAAACTTTTACATCTAAAACGGGGGAACGAATCATTTAATGATGTAATTTTACGATTGATTTATCAGAAACAAGAATTTAAACCGTATTTTGGACTTTTTTCAGAAGAAGGGGACGAAATAGAAAATGCCATAGCTGAATCTCAAAAAGCCAATGATCTTGCTGATATAGAACGAAAGGAAGAATCTTAATTGGATAATGAAATTAAAGCAATTTGCTTGGATACACGAATTCTATCAAACTTCTTGAAAGGTAAAGAAGCCGCACTTCAATTAATGGAAAAATATAAGGATCAAGATTTTGAATTGTATACTACATCAATAAATATTGCCGAATATTATAATGGTCTGTTTAAAGTGAAAGGTAATGCGATTTCTGGGAAAAAAATTAAGGAACTAAATGATCTTTTTCAAAGCCTTCACCCTCGGTCTCTAGATTATGAAGCTGCATATCTCGCCGGAAAATTATTTGGTACCATTTTGAAAGGTCATGAAATAGGATGGAGAGATACTTTTATTGCGGCGATTGTACTTCTTAATGGAAAAATGATAATTACCAGTAATATTGAACATTTTCAACGTATTCCAGATCTTAATACAATAAAATATTATTAATCTTGATTATCAATTCAAGCCTATCAACCGGGACATTAAGAAGTGCAATTTCAAATTATTAAGGTATAATTTTTATTTTTATTTCCCTGAGACTACTGCACAAAAATTTTTAGACTATATATTTCCCCAAAAATACAATTAAATAAGGTGTAATTAGCATCCCCGAAGAGGTTCATCAGTGTCATATTTCAAGATTGGATTTCGGTACTTAGCAAGACGGAAAGTGCGGACAATCCTCACCATTCTAGCCATTTTACTAGGTGTCAGCATATTCCTAGGGACTTCTATTGCCGCAGAATCAGTGCAATACTCCCTCAATTATCAAGTTACCAAGCAGTTTGGATATACCGATATTATCATCATCGATAAAGATAACCCTTATACGAATAGCATCCCGTTAGACAAAATAAAGGAAGAACTGAAAAATATCAGCGGGTTAAATTATGAATGGACTTATCAAATGCGTCAATACAATATCGTAACCCCCTATAAAGGCATTCGAACTAGTTTTTCATATTGGTGGCCTTTTGTGGGAATTAATGCGTCCGCGCCTCTTGAATCTAATTTCGGTGCCGTTGAAATTAATGAATCCATCGATGAAAATTTAAAAACGCTCGAAGCATTGCTCACCACACCGCTCATAAGTAATTCCTGTGTTATCACTCGCCTATTAGCAGATTCTTATAATCTGACTGTGGGACAGAGCCTCTATGTCTATCCTTCTCAACCTTGGCCCAGTATTGATTGGACCAATTCTTCCACCTGGCTTACTTTAACTATTACGGGGATTATCAATGATAAAGGGAAATCATTCGCCTTCTTTTATCCACCTATTACCGAAATTTGGCAATTACGTCCGCCTGAATTTGCCGTTTATGTTGATATCGGAGTGGCCCAAAAGTATATTTTTAATTATAACCCGAATGATGTGAACCTTCTTCTTATACATGCAAAAAATATTCAATCCATTGATTCGACCATTGAAACGGTCCTCGCTGCATTCAATTCGAGTTCAGATCTCGAAATCAAATCAATAAAATTTTATGGATTCAATCTCAAATCGTTTTTTCAAGATCAGATTAGCGGTATGTTTACGCTCTTTTCTGCGATTCTCGCGCTTTTCTCTGGAATTTCGCGATTGGTGTGTGGAATTTTACTAAAAAATTTAATTGAGGTAGCAAAGGAAGAGCAAATGGAAGAAATTGGAATCATGAGAGCCATTGGTATTTCAAAGATAGGGGTCTTTCGGATTTATCTGACTCAAATTTCCGTAATGGCGGTTATTGGCGCAGCTTTAGGATTAATATTGGGATATCTAATTTCCTTTTTATTTTTAGGTCCACTGAAAATGATTTCATTAGCTATGAATGTTGATCTATTCTCTTTTTTCAGTTCAGACTTTGAAATATTTGTGGTAGTCACCTCCTTTTCCCTGATTCTTTCCTTAGGTGTTGGAATAGGGTTAAGTATGCTTTTTGGGATGATTCCCGCAATTTCCGCCGTAAATGTGAAAGTAATCAAAGCGCTTAATCCACAAATGACGGAGGAAATCTGAATCTTGGCACTGCGAAAAATTCTCAGAATTCTAATCAGTGTACTATGTATTGGCAGTGGTATGTTTCTAGTTATTAATTATTTCAATAATTATATCCCGTTTTTATCAGAGGCTTTTCTATTCTTCACGTTTGGCTCAGTTTTGACAGCCATTGGTTTCTTTTTCGTGATCAGTTTTCTGAAAAAGATTCAGTTCCTCTATTTTGGAATTATATTAACCGTATTTGGTATTTTAGAACTCATTACCGGATTTCAGGCTTTATTTTTTGTGACCATAGATTTTTCTGAGTTCATACAAATCGGAGAAATTCTATTAGGGGGGTTATTTTTTACGATAGGCACAGTGTGTTTAGGATGCCAGATTTTACCCGCCATAATAGCGGGGCTTTCCTACTTAGTTAAACCGATTCTAGGTTTTTTGCGGGCAATTATGGCGCGGAATATTCTCCGGAATGCCCGACGAACGCAAAACACTTTTGCTATGATAGCGCTTGGATTGGCTTTTTTAATCATGATCTCGACCTTTTTGTCCTCCCTTAGTGCCGGGATTTATCCGGGAGCGAAACTTTCCTTAGGAGGAGATATTCGAATTGGGTGGTGGAATTATGCACCTTTATCTTACACTGCTGATCTGAAGAGTGTAAGTCACGTAGAAACCGTAGTGCCAATCCGCACTATTTCTTCTAACTGTATTATCGATGAATACACTTCTGATTATTATGTTATTTTCATCGTTATCAATACGACCGACTATGCAACCTTGCATAAAGAACCCACCATATTGGAAAGCATTGCCCCAGCGGGCTTATCCGTAAATGAATTTATTCATCGCCTTGATCAAGAAAATAGCACTATCTTGTACTATAATTTGGCGGACGCCCTCAATAAAACAATAGGGGATTCTATCAATGCTTCCTCGTCTGAATTTGTAACCACAAAATTGCAGATCGTTGGGCTTTGCGGAAAAATGCCCGGTTTCCAATACACTTTTTATAACTATAATCCGCCGTATTATATTGCCCTCTTATCCTGGTCGACCTTCTTTAAAATTACGGGTTATAACACGACTTCCTATCCGCAATTAGTATGGTGGGTGGTTGGGCTAGATGATCTTTCTAATGATGGACCAGTCGTCAGCCAATTTACGACTATTCTAAGGGAATATCGAACCGTCTATGAATGGGATATTGAATCAGCGCGAAAGCCAGTCGAAGAGTACAGTGGAATTATTAATACTATTTATGTGGTTTTAAACCAAATTCTTTTTATTGCCTTAATTGTTTCTATGCTGGGGCTGGCTATCACCATGAATATTAGTATTCGCCAACGGCGACCCGAAATAGGGATTCTCCGCGCCATGGGAATTAGGAAAAGGCAGATTCTAAAGATGCTATTTGGGGAAACACTAATTATCAGTATTGCGGGAATCCTCTTTGGATCTATCACGGGAATAGTGATTGGCTATTTATTAACTTATTATTTTCCCTTTATTGAATTTATGCCGGTTATCTTCACCATTCCATGGAACAATTTAGGTATTTACTGGGCAATTTTGCTCGGAATCGCATTGTTTTCATCTATTCTCCCTGCTTTTAATGTAAATAAAATGAATATCATTGATATGATTCGGTTGCGAGGCAAATAATAATGAAAATGTTTATGAAAACGAAAAGATATGCTATAGAATTAGAGAATGTTACACGTACCTATCAATTAGGAAAATTACAAGTTAATGCCATCAAGAACATTACTTTACAAATTGAAGCAGGGGAATTTTTAGCCATAATGGGCCCCTCGGGGTCGGGCAAAACCACGCTTTTAAATCTGATAGGTGCCCTTGATACGCCCACCGAGGGGCGAGTCCTAATCGAAGGAAAAAACATATCTAAAATGAATGATACCGAATTAACTAACATTCGGCGTAGTCAAATTGGTTTTATTTTCCAATTCTATAATCTCATTCCGGTTCTTAATGCCTTAGAAAATGTCGAATTACCGATGTTAGCGGCAAAGATTCCACGAAAAAGCCGCGAACGTCATGCCAAATATCTCCTCCAGGTTCTAGGATTAGGAAAACGACTCCATCATCGTCCCGAGGAATTATCGGGTGGCGAACGCCAACGAGTCGCCATCGCCCGTTCGTTAGCGAATAATCCAAGCATTATATTGGGCGATGAACCGACAGGTGATCTTGATACCGAGACTGGGATCGAAATCATCCAATATCTCAAAAAATTGAATCAAGAGCAAAAATCAAAAACATTCATCATCGTTACCCACAACCCTATAGTTGCTAACATGACCAATAAAATTATTTACCTTAAAGATGGTTCAATAGAGCGGATTGATAGTAGAATTTAAAATTCTCAATAGATAAGCCCTTAATTAAACTAAAAAACAGCGTAAAATCGCAAATAATAAGATATCAATAATTAATCGAAAATAGAATAAATTTATATATAATATAATTATATATAAAATATATGACCGCCAAAACAACAGTAGCTATTGATCATGCTATCCGGAAAAAATTAAAAAAAATAGCTAGTATTTTGGATATTAGTCAAGGGGAAGTAATTGAACGAGCATTGAGTATGTTTGAGAAATCAATTCTTTCCCAAATGACTGAAAATAAACCGTTAATG
>CAYGYC010000359.1:0-4829 GCA_964353755.1 uncultured archaeon
GGCTTTTCATGGTTTTTTTTGCCATTATTTCACCCAGTCAACTCTCCTGGATAGCGCGATCGGATTGTTAAAATTAATGATTCAAATGCGACACTCGTAACTCAAGCGGCACAGATCTGGATTAACAGTAATGGGGATTTTTCCTTTTAAAAAGAAATGGATATGATTGTTTTTATGAAGAGGATAGCTGTTCAGGGAATATCATTCAAAACAACATTTGCGTTACTGGAGGCGCTGATGATATTCCGGGATTCTTGGGGATTTTCGTATTTCTGAGCCTAATCGTGTTATTATTTCCTAATCAGTCCTCTAAAAGAAAGCTTGGCATTCAATGAAAAAATAGCGCAATTGATCCCGTCCTTTTAGAAAATACAATATCTGGGACAATTTTTTCTAATACTGGAAGCACCGCGTTTGGTTCTCTACTAGTGGATAAGACGTGTTCCGTAAAATTCTCAGCACCTAAAAAAAAAATAGGAAATTATGCATTTTTTTGCGACTATTATGTTATCGCAGTGGTATAGAAGACAAAGTAGAAAATCAGCCCTAAGACGAAAGATACGAGCCATGAAAGATTAACTATTCGCATTTGGATTTTCGTTCCGCAGTTGAGAGGATCGTTGCGCCAAAGAAAAATGAGGAATCGGATACTAAAGACGAGACCCAGTGCTATCGCCACTGCTCCGATTATTGCATGAATCAATATGACAGTCGTAAGATTATGGAGCCCAATGAGGTCCCATTTAAGGAAAAGGGAGGGAACCATAATAATGGCAAAAGTCACAAGATTTACAATGAGTGCCACCGCCATAATAATGCCATGGCGTCGACGAGTGGATTTCTGTGTCGCACCAACGATTAACAGGGCAATCAAGATTATTTGTATGATGAAATTGATATCGAAGACGATGTTAAACGGATTACTGAAAAAGATCAAATCATTCATTTCCTCCGGAGGAGTTATTTCTTGTAATTTTGGTAAATACATGTAAGGTACTGAATTGTATATAAGCCTAAATGCAATAAATGCAGTAAATAGAAATTTGAATTAATAAAAATAGGTATGATAGAATAAAAGAGAGGGGAGCGGCAATCCAAATGATAGTAAAATGAGGTGGAAAACCTCAAGATCAGTGGTAAGGCAAAAGGATTTCATAAAGAATTTCAAAATCAGGAAAGGTTCCAAAATGAATAATTTTACTTTCATAAAGGAAGATAGGGAATGCCTTGCTTCCTTGCTCTTTTAGAAGAGTTTTTACTACCGAGTTGTCTGCAAATCCGGGATTTTTTAAGAAAATTCGTTTTACTTCAAGATGCAACTTATTCTCTAATTGTTTAATGATTTTACTGCGTCGAATCAGTTCGTCTCGTATTTGGTTAGGAGAGGGGAATCCGGGGAGGTCAGCAGGAAATCCGCAGGTCCCGCCAGTGGGGTCCTGTTCGTAAATGTAGAGTTCGGGCATTATTTCTTCTCCGGTTTTATAATTATAATCATCAGATTATAGTTATAAATTGCATCCATGATCATTTTCACCAGGTCCATTTGAATTGAGTCATTAAGTTGCGTCCAAGTATTAATATTTAAGGAATATATTTTCTTTTGAATCTAGGTTATCAATTATGTCAAGATTGCCTTTCTGATTTATAATCCATTTTCTCCGAATAAAAAAAAAGGGGAATTTAAAGAGGGGGTTCTACACGTTTTTGAAGAAAGATAATCCCCAAGAGGGCAATGAGAGCAAAGCATGTAAATAGCCAGGCAAAGCCGGGGATTCCACCATCGCTGATGTCATAAGGATCTAAAGGAGCGAAATCCTTGTATATTATAGGGTTTAGTGTACTATTACTTGCAGTTATTGCATATTTTGCGGTTTTATAATTTGGAATACCAGCAAGGTTCAGATCTATGATAGTCAAATTAGAACCGGAAACCGAGGCTACATTTTTTCTAGTAGGATAACCTGTCCATCCGGACCATGCATTTGTAGTGTTCCAGTAATATTCATCACTTTCCCGTTTTAGATATAATTCACCGTATATAAAAGTGGCGATGATATATTCAGATTCTTCGTCATTATCGGTATCAATATAGATGGAATATCCATGATAGGTAGCTAACGATGGAATGGTGCCGAATTCAATTGAAAGATTCACTCCTACAAACGAGACTCTGAGGATATCAACTTCTGGATGGGAATCGACTTTAACACCTTCCCACGGATCTTCCACAGATACATTATATCGAATGACATCATCGGCGGGATCCGTCATAGGTAAGGTGGACCATCCACAATTAGAAGGCAACGCCAGTACGGGAATCGACAGATACAGTGATAAGAAAAGTATCCCTAAAAGGGGGAAAAAAAGAACCTTTTTGTTCATATCTATCCCTTTGTGTTACTGTTATCAAATTTCTTATGTACTGAAGTGACTTATAAAGAAATTCTTATAATGAAGAGAAGGTGAAAATAGGTGAATTTCCGAAATGAAAAAAAGAAAGGAGATATATATTGAGAGGGAATCTCTATATAAGTAACTATAAGGTTAAATCCCATCCATTTGAGCTAGATCATAAATGTTTAGGTTGAATATCTTCTATTTCAAAGATACGAGAAATTAAAGGTCCGAGTGGGGTAAAGAGTTTCACATCACCTGTCCAGTCTTTCATGGAAGGCCCAAATAGTAATTCAAATTCCTTAAGAAGTTGCTGGAGCTTTGAGTGGACAATATAGAGATTTTCTTCGGCAACCATGACCGCAATAACATGCGGGCTTTCTTCAAAGATGATTTTCATTGCCTCATGATCGATGACTTTGATTTTTTTATCGCTTTCGATCATTTCTTGCATGAGCGATTGAATCGCGATTAAAGAACCCCCAAAAAGGTCCTCATCCTTAGTAATTTTGGTCTTGAAAAACTGTTGAAATAGGCAAATACCTTGAGGAGAAATCAGATACAAATGATCGATTTTTAATTTCCAATCGAATTCGGTGAAACTAGGGATGGAATAAAAGCCATAGCCCGCAAGAATGGAGGCAAATAAAGTCAATAATTTTATTTCCAGAGGAATGATGAAAAGGGTTAAATCGCCTGGTGGGGTGTGGGCTCTTGTTAAAATAAATCGGATTAAGATAACGATAGCCAAAATAAAGACGCTATATCCAATTGTGACAATGAGCATTTGTTGGCGGATTTGCCCAGAGGACTTCCAGATCAGATAATAGGCGAAAAGTCCAATTAGGATAGCTATGGGAATTAATAATAGAATATAAAATTCCAAATTAGGGAGATTCATTGCCTTAAATACATAAAAAAGCGTGGCTATAACTCCAAAATAAATTAAAAATAAATGCCTTGTATTCTTTCGGATTATGCGTTCCGCAATATACACAAAAATACCAATAACCAGGACACAGGCTGTTAAAATAAAATAAAAATACATTCCAGTTTCAATATAAATCTGAAAAATCGCAGGATCTATAAAAAAATTGGAATTGGTCATCATAATAAACCCGATGGATAAAAATAAATAGAAGACCGCTAAGGCAAGCGGGATATATTGTTCATTCGCCGTTCGTTTCTGTTTTCGCCATTCTTTGAAAAAAAGCATGGCGAATATTATAGCAATGGTTATTAAAACCGAGGAAACGACCAGATTCAGATTGTATATTACATCATGCGCCATATTTAAGATCTCCTCTTATAAATCATTTTAAATCTCTTTCTCTTTTAGATCTCATATCCCATTCGTTTAAAGCTCATATTTCATTCGTCAAAATTTTAGATCTCATAAAGATAGGAAGTTATAGGTTATTAATAAGATTGATGTTGCAGTAGGTCTAAATTGATATTACATCATGCGCCATCGTAATTTACAAAGAGAAAAAAGGGAAATTAAAGGTTATGCCCTACATAAGTTAAGTGTTGGGTCCCCGTAAAGCGAAAATATAGCCCAAAAAGCGCCACCGAACTGATCGCGCAATTTTTTCCGCGTATTGAAAATGGCTTCGCCGACATTCGCATCGTTATAGAGGAGATCATTGTAAAATTCTTTGGCAAATTCCAAAGCAATGTCATCCGGAATTTCAAATAAGGGTCCCAAGAAGGCGATGGCACCAGCTTCAAGGAAGGATCGCGCGATGCCTCCAATACCGATGACTTTACCGGAAATAGCTCCTGTGCTGCAGGCATTGGCAAAAATTAAGGGCCAATTCTTTATTTCTAAGGCGTCGATTTCCTTGGCAGTGAGAGCATCATCACTTAACAGAAGAGCTGATTGAGTGGGTTCGGCTTCTTCAAATTTACCATGGCAAGTGAGGTGAATCATATCCCCTTTGCTTAACGCATCAAGGACTTTTGCTTTTTTCGCATTGGGTTCAATTAATTTATTCAGTTTTATTCGTTTGGATTTGTCATAGGTGTCAAATAACTCTAACTCGGCATTCACTGAAATTTCGGGAACACCCTTAGGAGAGGCACCAATGAAAACCAAATCGAGTATTTTCTTCCCGATGCAGAAGGGTGGGGGGCGAAAGTCACGGGTTTCGTCAAACACACGCTTGCCGATACAATATTTACTGCATAGAAAGTCCTCGCCATCATAAGCCAACTCCCATGGAACCAGCAGATCCCCGGTCTCAATCATCAAGTATTTCGGTACAATGGATTTGATGGTCTTTTGTATTTGGGTGGGTATGTAGTTGTAAATTTGAGCCCCTAAATTGCGCAATTTATCAAGGGCTTCCCGGGGGTTACTCCGATCAAAGACGGCTTCTTCCATTAACCCTTCTAATTTGTGTACTTTGGAGGTGTCAATTGTAACTTTTCCA
>CAYGYC010000360.1:0-4823 GCA_964353755.1 uncultured archaeon
TATTTCAACAAAAAGATTACTCATCTATAAAAGTTTTGTTCCAACAAAAAGAATATAACCACTAATAAATGATATAATTCTTTATAGCATAACGGAGCGTGGTTTTTGTAGAAAGCACAACACGAATTGGGAATGTTCAAGATCTTTTCGATGCCCAAGTTAATCAAATGGTCGCTAAGCGAGCGTTACCAGAAGTCGTTGCATTTCTGGTCACGAGAAGAGGGATTGAACAAGCTAAAAAAGATCTTCGAGATATCGCAAGCACCATAACACAACGTTTATTATTAGTTTGGATTCCTAAAAGTAAGAAACCCTTTAAAATTATTAAAGAAATGATGAATCTCTTTTTCGGTAATAATAAGATTAAAGGGAAAGTTCTCGAGCGGATAAACGGAAAGCCATCCAAAATCGCCATTCGCGATTCTAATTGCCCCATTTGTCCTGAAAAAAAGGGTGAGGAAGTAATCATAAAAGATATTCATTACTGCGTGCCTATTTCGGGGGCAATTGAATCCATCCTAAGTTATATGATCCAAAATAAACTTGTTCCTTTTACCAACGTGAGCTGCCAAACCGTGAAATCCACCGGATCTGGGGACCCTTATTGTGAGCATCTTGTAATTATAGAATACGGAAAGGAGGTCTAGAAAATGCCTCCAGAGAAGCTCGGATTCGTTCGGAGATTTCTTGCAAAAATTGGAAAGCGGGTCTATTGGAGAATATCTAAAAAAATGAATTTATACATGCTTTCCAGTATGGCGTATGGCGTGACGAAGAAGTATGAGGAGATATTTCAAGGGGATATAGGATTGGCTGTTGATACCTTTACCGAGCAATTTGTGAACGGCGCGAATAGCATCATGTATGAACTCCTGCCACGCATGAAGTTCTTCTTCTCAAAATCGCTGGAAGATGTGGAATTTTTGTCTGATGTCGCCATGTATGTCATCTTAGGCGCAAAATGGAAGAAGTTTTTCGGCCAACCCATCTTTGTCCCTGCGGAAAAGTCCGAAGAAGGCGTGCCCAAACTCATCATTCGGTTCGTCCGGTGTGTTCTCTGTACCGGCTTAAAGCCCGTGGAACTTGATCAATCGAAATTACGGAAAAATTCATACGGTGAATTACTCTCGCGTGCTTTAGTAGCCTTAATGCAACTCATCCAAGATTACGTGGGAAATGAATACACCCTAGAGGTCAAAGAAACGAAATGCCGGCTCCGTGGCGATTACTATGGCGAAGGGGTCGTATATTATTTTACGAAAGAGAAACAGAAATCTTAAGGAATAAGATCTGTTCACATTTTTATTTTTAACAACTATTAATTCATTAAAAATAATTGGGAAATAACCGTACCTCCTACGAGAATAAAAGATGTGAGAGCAATTAAGGAAAGGTCTAAATGCGTGAAATTTTCTTTCGAAATCCTCTTGACCCAAAAATAGGTTAAAAATAGGGAAATCCCAAGAAAGAATAATTCCTTCGCCGGATACCAGAAGCCAGCGAAAACTGATTTAAAAAAGTGGTTTATAGGTTCATCGGGTAACCCTGCGAATTGTAAGAAGGAATTAATTGCACATTGATAAAGAGACAAAATCCAAAACCAACACAGAAATACGTTAATTTTTCGTAATTTCTGAATATAATAAGAGATTAACAGTATTAATGAGCCGATTACGATGACTAAAATAACTCCATACAAAGGACCGAGCATTTGTAATGCTAAATCAACGGCGATATTCCCCCATTCCTTACCTAATACCGCCACAATCAAATAAATACCCATTCCATAGAGAATAAAGGAGCCAATAGCCACCATATTTAAAATTAAGAGTTTAGTGTCTTTCACAAATACATCAGTTACTTGTAGAAGTTATTAAATTTATTTGGATGAATTATTTAATTTCGGAGAATGCAGAGAGGCTTATTTAGGGGGGTTGATAAATTGTGTATTGCGTCCAATCCCTTTTGATATAATAAGCGAGGGCAGATTAGTAACTTCCTCGGGTTTGGTTTCGTGAGTGATATTGAAGAAATAACCTTGGAATACTTCATCCAGATCCATTTGCAATTTTTCAAGGGTTATCCATTCCCCTGGCGGATACGTAAACTCGAATTTCTCACCTTTAAAGGTATTTTCCTTCTTAAAATCGGGTAATTGGCATTCTAACGTTTGTTTAGGGAAGGGAACTCCTATGGTTTTCCACTGATTCACTACTCCGGCATACCAAATTTCTGGGAAATTTTCCTTTGTACTGATTTGCCATTCAGGTTCGAGATGCTGGAAGTATAAGCGGTCTTCAGCCATTAATCCTACTGAAAACATAATAAATTTCTGCCGTCCGCTATAAACTGCAGTTTGAACTAAGGGAGGCCAAGGAACGTAACTGAACCAATGATCAGGGAATCCATAGGTTTTCGCAGCAACCCCATCATAGAGTCCGGCAACCCCCTCATAACTCGAAAATTCAAATGCGAGATTCCATGCCCCTGTGCCCCAAACGGCCGAGGTTTGATATGCTGCATTGGACCATTGTGGAGTACGTTCATTCCGTACATCTCTTAGAATATCTAAAAGTCGAAATCCTATCTCCGTCAAATTTTTCGATTTTTTAGGGATTTCCCTTAATTTATAGCCTAATTTAATATGCCGCCGATCTAAAAGTTCATCATCCTGACTAACAAACCACCAATCGACGGGAATTCCATCTTCCAAATGCCCATTCAGCATGAAGCACACTTCTTGGGTGTCATCCCGAATCGCCGTATATGTACAGTCCGTTGAATCCCCATAATATAATTTCATGACCCCCTGAGAAAGGTCCGCCCGGATCGATCCGCCAGGGGGAAATAATGTATCCGCAATGACTATATCCGGTCTCTCGATCTTTCCTTCAATCGTCGCTTTCGCGGTCATAATTGCTTCATTCAATCTGGGCTTAATGAGATCATAGGTAATCGTATTTATGGCATCCCCTAATTTTTGTTCCATAAACGCCCAGCCCAGTTCCTTATATATTCGCCAGAGATGCCGTCCTAATGGGAAAAACCGCTTCGTCCTGATTGTCTCAGGAATCTCGTTAAATAAATGCGCCAAGATCTATCCCTACCGAAGGAATTATTTTATGATTTATTATATATTTTATGGATATAAAATTCTTTAGATCATGTTTTTAGATGCATTCGGCGTTAATCTTAGTAGGTAAATCTGTAAGAAAATACGCATTTAACACAGGCGCAAACAATGGGAAAAAAAGTGGCATTCCTACTCGAAGCTGAGTTTGAAAGTTTAGATTTTTTTCATGTATCTCAAGAATTGATCAATTCCGGGGTTATAATCACGGTATTTGGACCGACTCTATCTTTATTGCGTAGTAAAGGGGGAAAAACTGCTACTATAGATAAAACTTTTGAAGCCTTAGATGCAAAGGAGTACGATGCTGCAGTAATTTGTGGCGGAAACGCACCTTTTCAATTACGAAAACAGGCAAGCATTCTGAATTTTATCAAAAACATGCACGAACAGCAGAAATTGATTGGAGCAATTGGGACGGCGCCTATTGTATTAGCTGCCGCGGGACTCCTACTTAATGTCAAGATCACGGGGAGTCCTCAAATTGAATCAGATCTGGAATTATCTCACGCCATCCTTGAATCCAAAGGCGTTGTCTCTGATCAAAATATCCTTACGTGTAAGGATCAATCCAGCCTCGCTGCCTTTACTAAAATCTTTCTCTCCCACTTAAAATAATTTAGGGGAATTTGACTTACCTAAAAAAAATGCCCAAAAGGCGTGCATATAGCCACGGATAAAGAGTCCGTGCCCCTGGGTTCCCTTCCGAAAGCGACCGCTCCATCAGCGCGAATTCGCGGCTTGCCCAAAACGCAGGAAGGCTATTTACAATCATAATCCTTTTTTTTCTTCAAATCTATTTTCCCTACATTTCCAATTCAGTTCTTTCCTATAGATTTAATGATTAGATCTAATCATTATAATTCATTAAAACTTATTTCTAATAAATTTTTCTTGGTTTTTAAAATTATTTTTAAAATATCGATGGCTTTAGCTAAATTATCTGAAAAATAAGCTTCTAAAATTAATTGATGGTGGGTCTGTATTTTATTGAGCCAGAAATTTTTCTCCTGTATTAAATAATAGTCAATAGGAGGTGGAATTTGCTGTTTGATCATAATAAATTCGGTCAGAGCTTTTGTTAATCCTTCAAAAATCCATATTGGAGAATTGTTATAATGGAAAATTGAATTAGAATGCAAAATTTCATGAATAAAGGTTTGTAAATCTTCCTCATTTCCATCTATTATATAAATCGTATCGTTTTTTAGAAAATAAAATCCTTTAAACGCCTTTAAAAATATTTTATTAATCTGTAAGATTTTCCCAAGTTCTTGGTTCGATATATTTAATAGCTGGATTTTTCTCAGTTTCAGATTTAATGTATTCTCTATTAGTTGAAGTGCCTTAAAATAAGTCTGTTCGGAAGTGGGATCTTTATGCAAGATTTCAACCTATTTTTGGATTGATAGAAGAATAGTTTGAATGGCTGAGGGAAAATATTTTGTAAATATTGGTTTCCAATGTTCATAAAGACGCTGCAAGAGATTTAAGTCCTCTTCCAACTCTTGGTTTTTTTCGCCTTTATCAATTTTTTCGGTGATATTTTGCAATTGTTCTCCAATTTGTTCAACCACAATTTGCTCATAGAATTTTGCTAAAAGTTGAATGGCTCTTGAATTAGAAAGGTGGTATATCCCTCTTTTATCCTGCCCAATTATATGGTGATCTTTCAGCACTTTTAAATTATCAT
>CAYGYC010000361.1:0-4796 GCA_964353755.1 uncultured archaeon
TAAGATGACCTCCTGGTGGCAAATCTGGATCAATAATGAAACATGGACAAAGGCAGATACTGCATTTTACCTGATGATTATGGATTATGATGGGCTTCTAGATTTCGATACTATTTGGGAAGGTTATGTCATAGCGCTTGTAGGATATCTGCCTGAAGCAAGAAATATTACAGGATTTAATCACGCAGTTATATATAATGAAAGTGCTATTTGGTATGGTCTAGCAAGTTACGGCGATAGATTGGTTTGGATCCTTGGAACAGATGAGCAAGGCATTCCAGGAATACCCGATTACCTTTATTCTTCTATGAAAGCGCCAAAAAATGGGACAGGAACTGAACAAGATGTAGAAACTCTTTTGATCGCCCAAGGTACTATTATCTCTCTTGATAATGAAATTCCGGGATTCGTGGTATTACCAATTTTAGCAGTTCTTGGTGTCTTAATAGGTATTATCACCTTAATTCGTAAAAAACAACTTATAATATTACCCACTAATTAAATTCTCTTTTTTTCGTAGTTGATTTAAATCGCATTTTCACTTCTATTCTCAAAAGCAAATGCAACAATCATCATTCGTCAACGAAATAAATCGTATCGCAGAAAGCATCGCCCGCGGCGACCGTTTTTAAAATCTGTAATTTACTACGACCATCGGTCGCTACAAAAAAGTATTCGCGATCGATTTCCATTACCGCCTCACATAATTCGCGCGAAGTGTTTTCTAATCCAAACGGACATTTCGTCCCTTGAAACTGGAATTTTTCATCAGTAATAGAAACAATATTAACAAAGGCAGGGTCAAAACTCTGACTAAAAGCCTTTGCGATTGTCGATAATTTATTATCAAGTAATTTTTTCTTTATCTTAAGTCCAAGGGCACGTCCCTGGGTAGCTAAAACATCTTTGATAATCGGAAGGACCTCTCTGCCAAATTTTTTGTAAACAGCTTTTATTAAGAGCCCTTGTGCCTCAATCGGATTGGCTGGCAAACGTTCGGGTTTCTCTTTGGGCATAACCTATACCTTCCTAAATTTTAAAATAATAAATTTTATCGTTTATATCCGAAATTTAAAGTGTTATTTGGTTTTTATCAACTAATTCTAACGAATTGGAGAATTGTCTTGTTCAAATCCTCAATAAATAACCTATCGCAATAAGTCCAATCATCATAAGGATTATCACAATAACATCCATATTTTCTTCGATATCCATTTAATATCCCATTATTCGCTATTGAACTCTAAGTATTAAAGAACAATTACTTTTTCATAAATGTTTTTAAAGATCAACTTTTTTCTAATTAAATGCCTTTATAGATAAAATCCCCTAAGAAACAACCAAAATTTAAAAAAGAAGTTAATCACTTTTTAAAAAAGATAATAACCATTAGGAAAATATCTAACAAAATTTCTAGATTTGAACTTTGGATTAAATTTATCTTCACTACCTAAAAGCCTGACAATTTGATAAGTATGATAGAAACCTCATTAAAAGAGAATTTTAGCGAATCCGATTTCCAAAATTTTGAAAAATTACCCTTAAAAAACATCTATTCGCTTCTACAAACTTCAGAAGCAGGTCTGAGTTCATCGGACGCAACCAAAAGGCGCGCACAATATGGGTTTAATGTTTTAACTGAACAAAAACAACATAGCAACATATTGAAATTATTAAGATATGTTTCTGATATTTTTAGTCTCATCTTATTTTTTGCGAGCATTTTAGCCTTTTTAGCAAGACAATGGAATATCGGAATTGCCATAATTATAGTGATATTCATTAATGTGGGGTTCAATTTTTATCAAGAATCGCGAGCAATGTCCGCAATGAATGCGTTGAAGAGTTGGATACCAAATTACGCAAAGGTAATTCGGGATGGCGTTCTACAAAAAATTACGGTTTCAAATTTAGTTCCTGGTGATATAATTGCTCTAGAAGAAGGGGATCGAGTTCCCGCCGATGCTAGGATATTTGAAGCTTTTGATTTCTATGTTTTAGAGATTCCATTAACGGGTGAATTCGAACCTCAACTGAAATTGGATGAAAAAAATCTGCTCTCTAAAAACGAGTCTCAATTAAAAGAAGAAACCCTAACCACTCAAAATGTCGTATTTATGAGTACTTCCGTAGTTAGAGGGCAGGGTAAAGCAGTTATCATTTCTACAGGTATGAGTACTAGATATGGACGTATTGCTAATCTAACTCAAAGCATAAGGCAAGATTTGAGTCCCCTAGAAAAGGAAATTAAATATTTTGCCAGATATTCATTTATTTTAGCCCTTGTTTTTGGAGGAAGTTTCTTTGTTTTGAGTTATTTTATTTTACATCTGAGTTTATTGGGGAGTAGTATTTTTGTTATAGGTGTAATGATTGCATGTGTTCCAGAAGGCCTTCAAGCAACTATCTCCAGTGCACTCTGGATTAATGTCTCCAAAATGATAAAACAAAATGTGCTTGTTAAACGCCTTTCTGCAGTCCAAAGCTTAGGATCTATTACGTTAATCTTTACAGATAAAACTGGAACTTTAACCAAAGGAGAGATGACGGTTAATAAAATTTGGTTGTCCGATAAAACGATTGACATTTCAGGAGTAGGTTATATTCCAAAGGGAGAATTTATAGAATATGGGCGGAAACACAAAGGAAGAGAGTCGAAGGAACTAAACGAAATGCTCAAGATAGGAGCATTGTGTAATGCAGCAAAATTACAACCACCTAATGAGCAGAATAAATCTTGGACCATTTTAGGTGACCCAACTGATGGTGCGCTATTAGTTGCTGCTATTAAATATGGATTAAATATTCCAGAAATGTTAAAACGAGAACCCATCGTACACATTTTTCCATTCGATTCAGAAAGAAAATTGATGTCAACTATTCATAAAGTAAATGGATCTGCGCGCGTGTATATTAAAGGTGCGCCGACGGTAATTTTGAAGAAAAGTAGCAAAATTCTATGGAATAATAAACAAAAAAAACTGAAAAAATATGTGAATTCGATTAGCCAGAACATTAATGATCTCTCAAAGAAAGGACTCCGCGTAATAGCCCTTGCAATGAAAGAATTGCCTAAATTCCTAAAGAAGCAGGATCAACTCGAGGATAGAGACAATATTGAATCAAATTTAATTTTTGTTGGTCTGGCTGCTATAAAGGACCCGCCTCGACCTGAAGTCAAAGATGCCATGGTAATGGCAAGGAAAGCGGGAATTAAAGTATCAATGATTACAGGGGATTATGGGATAACTGCAGAAAAGATTGCACGGGAAGTAGGAATCATAGATCCTAATGAAAAATCGATTGTACTAAGTGGCGAAGAAATAAATAAAATGACCGATTCGGAACTTGGGAACTTGATAAAGCAAAAAAACATTATCTTTGCTAGAGTTACACCGGAACATAAGCTCCGAATGGTTAAAATAGCCCGCCAAACAGGAGAAATTGTAGCTGTTACGGGAGACGGGGCAAACGATGCCCCTGCACTCCGACAAAGCGATATTGGTATTGCTATGGGTGTTGCTGGGACAGATATAGCCAAAGAATCTGCAGATATTGTTTTAACGGATGATAGTTTTGCCTCTATTGTTCACTCTATCGAAAATGGACGATCAATTTGGAATAATCTCCGCAAATTTATATATTATACTTATACTCATAATTGGGCGGAATTAATTCCATTTATCCTCTTTATTCTCTTTAATACACCCCTTCCATTACTAGCTGCACAGGTACTAATAATTGATTTATGCATTGATATTATTCCATCTCTGGCAATCAGTCGTGATTCCCCTCAAAAAGATATCATGAATTTGCCTCCACGAGATATAAAGGAGCATCTGTTTAATCGCCCGATTTTTATTCGCTCCTTAATCATTGGCTTTGTAATCGGCATTCTCGGATTTGTTTTTTGCCTTAGGATTTGGATATTAGGCGGCTGGTCTCCTGGGATAATTTTAGGATCTGAAGATCCGATATACTTAAAAGGCACCACAATGACCTTTGCCATTATCGTAATGGGACAAATCGGAAACTTACTATCAAGTCATTTCATTGGAACTAAATCAGTCCGATTACGAAAGATTTCAGATAATCATCTCATATATTATAGTTTCTTGTGTCAGTTGGGTTTGTTAATTTTAATAATTTACCTTCCTGGTATGGAATCGATTTTTGGCACCCAACCTTTGAATGTCTTCGATTGGCTTCTGCTGATATTAATTCCTTTCCTTGTTATTGATATCCAAATTGCGTGGCAGAAAGTTACGCTCTTAAAAGAGAAAAAATTAAAACGATAACAATAATACGATCTCCTTTTTTATGTAATTAAGTGACAAACACATTTTCTTTTACAAGTTATAACAATAATTATGCTGCGATTACACGCGATGGTTTGAAGGATGATCAATTATAAGCGAAAAGATTTTATTTTACTTTTTTAAAAACACATATATGGGATGTTCGTTGAAAAAGAGTGATTATATTTTATTAAGTGGAGCGATATTATTAGGCACGACGGTGGTCTTCACCCTTCTCATTTTAACGGGGATAATAACACCGAATATTTTTCCCCCAACCGGTGAGCTTCTAGATGTGAATCCGTTAACTTCGGCGTTGATTACCTTTTTGATGTTGATTATTTTACTTTATGTAGGCACCAGAGTGCTAGATTTTGGGTTAAAATATCGGAAAACAGAACTCGAGCCGAAAAAAGAAAAGTAATGGGATCGAAGGAAATGCTGGATCGAAAGCAATCCATATTACATTTGTATAGGATTTTTGGAATAATCAGTTTT
>CAYGYC010000362.1:0-4781 GCA_964353755.1 uncultured archaeon
CTAATTCCGCTACCGGTTCAGCTATAGGCTCTTTTACTAATTCCGCTACCGGTTCTTGTACCGGTTCAGCTATAGGCTCTTTTACTAATTCCGCTACCGGTTCTTTCACTGATTCCGCTACCAGTTCCTCTACTGGTGCCATTGAGGGGGCTGTCATTGATTCTTTTATGGATTCTGATATTGGGGGTTTTTCGAGGGATATAACCAATTCTTTATTATTTTCTTGGAAGATTAACTGACTAGTTTTATTGAGGAACGAGAGAATTAATGCCCATTCGTCAAAAGTAAGGGTTATTTCGGTATTAGCCTCATTATTTCTCAAGCCAAAGGTTAAATGTATAGTTCCGTCCTCATCTTCGACTGTTTTTAGAATAACTTCGCGATTGGTCTTTATTTTTCGGAAAATCTGCTCTTTTCGGCGTGATTCCTCCCAGGACATAAGAATCATCTCGTTTTTATTTTTTATTATTTTTCGGTATCACTATTAATAAATCTGGGAATGGTTTTTTAAAAACTTTAGGCATGGAAAAAAAGAAAAAATAACCATTAAAAAAATAAAAGATTTAATTTAGATGAAGGGGAAAGCTTACCTTAGCTTTTCTCGAAGTTTAGCTAATTCAGACAAATTCATTAATCGTTGGGTTTGGTTAAGATAGTCCCTTGCTTTATCCATTTCTCCAATTTCAACTGATAACTTTGAGGCAATATCAAATTGTTGAGCAGCTTCTACATATCTTCCGCCTAATTCGAGCATTTCTGCTTGGTTTAAAGCTTCATTTCGTTGACTCCGAAGTACTGGAATACGCTGTGTCATTTGGCTCAATTCATCACGATAAACCTGTGCTCTTTTAGTTAATTCTTGGGCGACTGAATCTTCTCCTAATTCCATAGAAAGTTGAATTATTCTATCAAACATATTTACAATTTCGGTAAAGTCGTTTGCTCTCAAATATTCATCAACTTTCTTAAAGTATTCATCTCGTTCCTTTCTTACGCGTCTTCTTTTGGCCAGCTCTTCACGAATTTGTATTGCGCGCGTCTTTTTCTTAAATTGTAATATTTTTGCGAGTAAGTTAAATCGGCTTTCCTCGGTAGCAAGCATTAAATCATCCATTAATATATCGCATTCTTCCTGGGATATAGCCTCCACGCAGGTTATCTGCTGCCAGAGTTTTCTCTTCTGAACTTCATTACCTACTTCTTCGATAGAAATGGGTAGAAACGCTCCTTTCCGATGTAAATTAAAGAAGGATCTTAATACTTTCTCTCGGGGATATTTTAACCGCTTTAAAACTTCATCTAATAAGTTCGCTAAAAAGAAATAGCCCGTATCTTTGCTTATCTCTTGGGCAAGTTTCACGAGCTTTGCTTCCGTATCTGTTAAGATGATTTCTTTTAACGCATCTTCCGTCATGGGTAGGCACTGGGGACGCATTAAAAACATATTAAAGGAATCATCCGCGATTTCAGCGGCCGGTCTGAACCAACTGACATTCCCGCGAAAGGTCTCAACTTCGGTCTTAAATTTTTGGATGAAGGAGGAAGTGAATTTTAAGAGCCCTTCCTTAATGGGTTCCGAAGGAGCCGAATCCAGCATTAATGCGACTAGAATATTGGGACTATCGGCTAACATGATTTGAAATTTTTCCATTTGCCACGTATAGGTTTTTATATCTTCCGGAATAATTTTCAATTGTTCCTTTTTCTTCTCCGGACCTTTCTTTTCTTCCTTTTCAGGCTTCTCCTTTTTCTTCTCCGGACCTTTCTTTTCTTCCTTTTCAGGCTTCCCTTTTTTCTTCTTATCCTCCGGGGAAACTTTGGGGACAAATGGAATAAACTGAGGTTGGTATTCATCACTCATTAGCTTTCACCTCTATCCAATTCTTTCCCAAAATCCTTGACCGCTTGGATAAACCCAGCTAATAGCGTCGGATCTAGTCGCTCTTGGATTTTATAATCAAAAATATCAGCACCCGTGCCCTTATGAATCACAACCAAATGCATAATCTTCGTGACATCCTGGAATGAAGTCAGAATCTCTTTCTTCTTGAGTTCCGTGGCGCGCTTCCCTTTCTGTCGAGCTCGCACGCTATAAGCCCCGATCGCTACTACTGCACCAATAAGTATAAAGATCCACCAGTATTCTTGAAAAAATCCTCCATATATGCTAATAGATGTCACCGAAAGGGCAGAACTAAAGTCCGTTACATTCCCGCCAAACTCTACTGCAATGGTTAGTGTTTTAATATCGGATGTAATAAAGAACCTATACTCTGCAATTCCGAATTCATTCGTCGTCTCAGTAAATCGCTCGGTGATGGAATTTCTGGTTCTCACAAAGGTGATATTTTGCCCCGCCACAGGACCCTGGGAATTATTCAATTTTACGGCAATTATTAATTCATCCCCAGGACTGATTCGGGTCGGCGGGGAAATATTCCACATCAAAGTGGTGATACGCTTGGCATATAGATTTATTTCACCACTCCAATTTACATAATTCGCTTTTCGGATGATGAATGCGATGTTCCAGAGCCCCGCAGGACGAGTTGAGGAATTGAATACGTGCGAATAATTTCCATTTAGTCCTGTTAAAGTTATTGGATTTCCTCCTTGAACCGTTAAATTAACCACCGCATTTTCTATCGGTTTAGAATGGACCGTATCATTGAAATAGAGGCTGACCCCCATCAACTCTCCATAATAAAATTCGTTTAGCGAATAACTACCATTGATGTCCAGAATATAATTCGTCAAACAAGCATCAATTGTCCAATTGATGGAGAGCGACCGCTCTTTATACCCCGAGGTCGACGCATTGATGACTAACCTATGAAGCCCTATGCCGTAATCGGTACTATTTAACCGGATGAGATAGGACGAGCCCACCACTGGAATGGCAAGTGGAGCCCGACTATCTACCCGACAACTTACGCTCGCAAAGGTTATTGCGCCTCCAGTCGTCTTCGAATAATTCACCTCAATCGTCAAATTTTCGGGATAGGACCCGGTTACTTCATTGCCTAGGGGCTGTACTAACACTAGAGTCGTATTTATTATTAACTTGAAAGTAATATTAAACTCCTGAAGTAAGCATCCGGTTTTATTCAAATTGATGCCCATATAATACGTCCCGTTTTTCCACGAGGTCACATCTAAGGTTTTATTATAATATCCCGCGCCGATCTTCTCGTTATCCAATGGTGTCCACGGAATCCATAAGCCCGTCTCATTAATAATCCGATAACTGGCATTTGCCATGGCGATCCCGCCCATTTTATCTGCAAACGTATTGTTGTAAAATGCGGTCACATTGATTAAATTCGCTGTGCCTATGTACCTTTCCACGAATGGCGGAATCGTCCTTTCCTGTCCATTCACAAACAACTTCGGTTGCGTTGGATAAATAATCTTGAGCTTAACTTCATCCATCCCTACTTCCGTACCATTCGCCCAGATGATTTGCACGACATAGGTCTGCTCTTCATTGGTCGATTCTGAAATTTTCCAATCCGTAAAATTCGCTAATCCCGTTTTCGGTGCAATCTTATCTTCTACGTAGCAAGTCCGCACTCCCGGAAGATAAATCGTAAGATTTGCTCCATGAATAGCGTCCGTAATTACCCCAGACACCGCACTTGAAATTGTCCCATTAATATGGAGCACCTCGGTGATTAGAATATTCTTCGACAAATCCAGAAGTGTATATCCCGGTCCAATCTTCTGAAACACGTCAATCTTTGTCATATAATTCGGGGCGGTACAATTTAAAATCCAAACCTGAAAGGTTATATCGGTAATGTTTTTAATTACCACAACCTTATGCCCTTCAGTAGTGACCACCCTCCAATGCGCTGAACTATATTCCACCACCGAGGGCCAGGTGCCGTTCAATATGTTTAGTACAGTCCAATCTATCGGAATCGTCATATTCATTTGATAATTTTTCGCATTAGCAGGGAATAACGACATCCAGACTAAGGCCCATTGCGCAGTAAACCCAGCTGGTATGGAATAAAACGAATTTGTAGCGGTCGATGAATCATATTTACAGAAATAGCTCACGTTATAGGAGAGGGGCCAATTGGAGGTCACGTTGAAGAAGATTTTTCCCGTTGCACTCGTGAAGCGGGTCGAGCTCTTCCAATTTCCGGGATTGATGACAGCAGACCCATTGACTTTCATATTCATCTGGCTCGGAGTGGGTTTATTGCTAATGGGGATGAGGTCCACTTTCAATTTAAAATCCCAAGACAAGTAGGTGGTCGCGGGTACGCCCGACCACGCAGGCCCTTCATCCTGCCCATCCGTTGCATCATCAACCCTTCCCCAATAGGCGAAGCCACTTCCTCCTTGAAGGCTTATAAAGAAAGTGCTGTTGTGCGTTTTGGCGGGATCCAAGATAATATTCGCATTCGTCACATTTTCCCAGTATAGGGAGGTGAAATCCGTGGTAAAGCTATTAACTCCACTATCCTGCCGCATGTGCGGTTTGGGCTGTTTGTTCCCAGTATCCCAGGTCGCATTATACACCCGCCAGACAATGGTTTCCCCCAGCGTATCATCGTAGACCATTACTGAAAAATTATGGAGTTTACAGTAAGCTGTCACATTAAATCCCATATGATGATATGAGGTTATCGTCCGCGGAGTGGCAGGATTGTAATCTTCAATGGTTTTTGTAACATTTGGAGCGCGTAGATTTGTGAACGTTAAATTAGTGGAGTACATTCCCCATGTTAGGGGAACAGGAATGGTAAAATCGGTGATTTCCGTGGAAA
>CAYGYC010000363.1:0-4768 GCA_964353755.1 uncultured archaeon
TAAACTGGTTCATACGCCCAGCCGTACTCCTGCCGTTGATGCGCTGCACCTGTATCCTTTTGATAATCTGTCGTACCTGCTGCCGAGCGCTCTAAGGTAACCAGGCATCGTGAGCACGGTCTTTCAGGTAGCGGTAGGCTTCCCAACTGGTAGAACACTTCTTTAAAATTTTTGCTGCGGCTACCTCCGCATAATCGTTCTTGTAGTCGGCCAACTGTAAGAGGAGCTCGTCAACCTGGATTAATTCGTCGCGCACGCATTAATGTAGTAAAACATGGGGTGTAAACGATTAGGAAGCGCGGTGTGGAAGTAGTGTACCTGGCCCGCAGGATATGACGTAAAGCAGTTTGGCTGTAGCTCCGACCTGTCCCCTCTCTTTTTTGCTATATTCATACACTGTAACACGCACGTGTCACATCAACTTTATTACGAATAGGAGCATTTTCACTTGTTTTATAATGGTTAAGCACCCGCTGACGGGTGTGCATGCGGTCTGCGTGGAGGTCGATCCGCGCACACAGCAAGCTCCGCCAACTGGATCGAGGTGAATCATTAGTATGAAACATAAACGTAGCATTATAAGTCTCGCTTTGGCGACCATCATGCTCGTCTCGATATGCGCTGTCTGCACGAGCATGACGACTGCTGAGGATCGAAAGAGCGAACCGATTGCACAGACGCCCCCAGTCGTCGGCGGACCCGTCATCTATGGACCAACGGTGAGCATACAGCCTGATGGGAGTATCGACCGTTTTGTGGTAAACAGCGCGGGAGTCTACCATCAGCACGCCAACGGAGGGTGGAACAAGATAGGCGGTCCTGCCTATTCAGCGGTCGCGGCGGCGTCCCAAGCTAATGGGTGGATCTGGGTCTTTACATTGACCGCTTCCCGCGACATCTACTGGACGAAGACGACCGACAACGGGAGGACGTGGGCCAACTGGCAGAATACCGGTCAAACTGAGAACGTGTTGGCAGGCACCGCTCCTGCGGTAAGTAAATTTTTTGCCGGCGTTGTATTATCCTGGGTCAATGCCACCACTAAAACACTTATGTTTAAAGGTTTTAACGGCGGGACGTGGTATGATCGGTACGATCTGGGCGGAATCTGCACCTCAACGCCTGGCGTAGCGACGACCGCCAGTTTGGGCCCTGGTTTATATACCCTGCACGTCTTTGCCCGCGGCAACGACGGCGCCCTCTGGTATAGGACCTCGACGAATAACGGTAATTTTTGGGGATCATGGACCTACGCCGGCGAACAGCTCTACCCAACCGGGTCCACGGGCTACGGCCCTGCCGTCACGGGACGCGGCTCGATAAACGGCGTCTTCGACGTCTTCTGGATTGACAACGCACGAGCGCTCTGGCACAAGCAGTGGGATCCCGCAACGAAGACCTTTGTCGCCCGGCAGAACCTCGGCGGGACCTGCACCGCGACGCCCACCGCTATCTACAATCCTACCGTACCAAAGTACGTCTATGCCGAAGTGCGCGGAGGGAACAACCTCATGTACGGGAAAACGGCCGTCGTGAATGGCGACGCCTCACCAGCGACGACGTTTATCGGCTGGCTCGGGCCGTATCAAGGACCGTGACATAATGTAAAAGGGGGCGTCCGCGCTTCCTTTTTCTTCTTTTTTAGTTAGCCTCCTAGATCAGAATCGCAAACTATTTGGACTATATAGTTATAACTGCACATAACGTTTATAGTGAGGACGTTATGCGCGAAGGTATGACAACAATTCAGCTAAGCAAAGAAACGCGGGATATGCTCGCTGCATTAGGTCAGAAGAGAGAAACCTATGACGAGATAGTGACGCGCCTCATCAAGTTCTATAAAGCAACTATCAGCGCAGGAGAGAGGATAGGGGATAGTCGCGGTCTTACAATCATACCTAAAGAAGAGACCAAGAAGAGCAGCAAGAGGTAGGCTACAATGAAAGTAATAGGTTATGTTCGCGTTTCCACCGAAGATCAAGCCAAGGAAGGCGTAAGCCTGGAAGCACAGCAAGCAAAGATTGAGGCTTATTGTCTTACTAAAGACTGGGAACTCGTAAGCATTGAAGCAGATAGGGGCTTAAGTGCCAAGGACTGCAACCGTGCCGGACTACAAGCAGCATTGCAGGCAGTGGAAAAAAAGGAAGTAGATGCATTAGTAGTCTACAAGTTAGACCGGCTGACTAGATCAATAGCTGACTTAAGTAAACTTGTCACGCTCTTAGACAAGCACGCTGTAGCTTTGGTAAGTATGCAAGAGAATCTTGATGCAACCACAGCAACAGGTGAGCTTATGATGAACTTACTTACTTCCGTCAGCCAATGGGAGCGTAAGATCATAGGTGAACGCACTAGGGATGCTATCAACTACCTCAAAGAGCAGCAGCGTGTTTACTGCAGACCTGTCTATGGCTATGATGCTGAAGGTGGTCAGCTCTACCCAAACGAGCGAGAGCAGGCTATCATTCAACTTGCACAAGAATGGAGAGAGGAAGGAAGGTCGTATTGGCAAATAGCGGACCATCTAAACATTGCAGGAGCTCCTAGCAAACGTGGTGGGCAGTGGACTGCTACCACTGTGAGACGTATCTTACTTAATAACTTACCGGCTTAGTGTGTCTAAGGGTGCCCTTGGACACAAACAAGACTGTTTACATTAGCTGAGTAATGGAATATAACTATCTAACACGCAAATGGGTAAGAACCACTAAAGGGCGTCGATGCTTATTACGACCTACCGAGCGAGGTCCCATATATGTTAAAGCGCCCAAGCTAATATGGGAAAATGGCGTTTACAAACGTTGTGTAGCGTGTCACGTCCCCCAGGATACTACTTCTAAGTTTTGTGGTGCCTGTGAAAAGCGCATTAAAGCGAGAGACGCATTTTTCAATTGGGTATTTAATAGGCGCCTATATGCTTCATAATTCGTCTTAAACGAATGCTCCTGCAGGCTTAGTAATACACAACCACGTTTACCCCCCCTTTGTCCGTCGGTATGTACGGTATGTACGGTGTTTTGCCAACCTTAGCAGATTTAAGTATTTACCTTTTTAGCTTACCCTCTTTCTCCTCAACAGTGTAAAAATACCGTACATACCGTACATACCGTACAGGCAAAAAATATCTACCCCCTTTTTTGCTCTGTTTGTTAAATAAGCGCCTATTTAGCCTTAGTTTATGGACGGTATTCATGTCGGTATTATGTCGATATTAAAAATACCGGAGCAGCCTTCTTTTGTTAAAAAGTAAGCCTCTCCTGCCATATAGGCCCATTTGTTAGTCATATTGTATAATGGAGTAGGGGGTATTCTGCAACTAGGCAAACACCTGGTCCGGCACGTATCAACCCTACGCTTCGGTCGTAACTAGCCATGACGGAGAGACCATGGGTTCGTTGTAGTACATAACGTAAAACTGTTGTCCGGTTCGTATACCCGCCCACACTTCAGTAACGTAAGTAAATTGAGCTTTGTAGGATGCCGCAAAATCGGGTCGTGGAGTAAAACCTTCACCTATTTTTTGCGCCACCGTTTGGTCATAAAGGCTCTTAGCTTCAGTTTTCGAACTCATTAGTTCTATCACTGTCGTCATTTTGTAGCTTTCCGGAAGCGACGAATTTCTTACGATTCCTTTGTAAACGTCGTTCCCACGTGCGTTGGCAGACTTTGTAAAAGGTCGTTCCGTGATTGCGTTTCCGGATTCGAAAAACTTGTCAAAAAAGCTGCCATAATCAGCCTGTGGCGTCGGCGTCGATACTGTCGGCGATGAGATAGGAGTAGGAGTAGGCGTCGGTGACGACGTACCTGGGAGACCAACTGTGCAACCGGCTACAGATAGCGATGCTATCAAAATAAGCACAATAACCGCTAACAACTTTTTTTCCATACAAGTCGCCTCGGTATCGTTTGGAATATAAACACGTAAAACTCAGCTTTTACGACTTATATGTTCCTATACGGTTAATTCAACGAGAGCGACTACCACCTCGTAAAACTACCACCGGACCACGTCGCAAAAGTCGCAAAATAATCGGTTTACGGTTTAAATTTTCTTACTTAAGTTTCGAAATGCGTCGCCGTTTTTAACACCCACGTGAAGCAAAGCCTTGTTGATTATCTATAGATACAATTTTTTTAACCACGTTAATAACGTGTTTGAATCGTAAAAAAAGAGAGAAACCGGGCAACATTCGAAAATTGTGGCTAACAGCCTCAATGGTTGTTTTACTAGTCGCACTTCTGCTTCGCCTACAATTCGCGCTTATGCCTCCACGCATCAATACCCGTTAGCTGCGCACGAGCGCGTGGATCGTTCTTATCAAGCTGCAACGTAGCTGCTTCGACTGCATCCCATAAGCGCGCGCAATCCCACCACCTTATACATTCGTCCGTACGTTCGCTACAGCCTGCTCCGCACGTAGCTTGGAGTACGGGAAGTATAAACTCTTCCCTAGCTTGTATAACGTCAACGTAAGCTCCGGGAAGCTTTCGCGCTTCTAGGGCTTCTAATCGTTTATTGATCGTTTTCATTAGAGCAAGGTGTTCAATATCTAGGCGCATGAGGTCGCTCATTCTCGAGAACGGTTTCTATTTGCGTCAAACGGTCTTCGAAACTTCCGATCTCGAGCGCCTTTAACCCCACGCCGATAAGGTAACCGATTACGCGCGCACGCTCCACGATTGTCGCATCCGTCGCGTTCCGGACCTCGTCGATCATAGTGTTGAGTACGTGAAGGTAATCTCGCGCCTTCTCTATGCGCACTTCTGG
>CAYGYC010000364.1:0-4757 GCA_964353755.1 uncultured archaeon
AGAAAAGGAACTCTTTGAAGAGCTAGACTATCACGACGATGCCGATGTATCTATCGCGGTTTTAGAGACGGGGCAACTCCCAAATGAGAATGTAATGAATTGGTTTGCTGAACAATGCAAAGTTTCTCCTGACAAGGCGTATGCCTTGGTAGCACCTACCGCAAGCATGGCAGGCGGCGTTCAAATTGCCGCACGGATCGTTGAAACTGGCATTCACAAACTGCATCAGCTCCATTTTGATCCGAAAAAAATTGTTTATGGCTACGGCACCACTCCCCTTGCCCCAATTGCAAAATCCGATTTGAAAGCCATGGGCATGACGAATGATGCTATCATCGCTACTGGGTCTGTAACCCTCAATATTAAGAGTTCCGAAGCGGATAATATCGAAGAATTAATTCGACAAGTTCCATCCAGCACTTCTAAAGATTATGGAAAACCATTTTTTCAGATTTTCCAAGATGCTGGGAAAGATTTTTATAAAATTGATCCAAACCTCTTCGCACCTGCTGTAGTGATTCTCAATGATATTCGCACGGGGAAAAACTTTCAAGCGGGCAAATTGGATTTTGATTTATTGAAAAAATCGTTTGCCCTCTAATTTTTTTTATTAAAAAAATGGAATTTTAATAAAAAAGGATATAATTACTTTTTGAGTATTTTTGATAAGAAAAGATAGGATGTGTTTCTTATTTCTAGTACTTATTATTCTAAGGATCTCGAGGCGATTTATGCTGAGTTAGAAACAAATCCGGATTCCGGATTAGAAAAAGAAGTTATTTCGGCGAGATTAGCACGATTTGGCTTTAATGAATTACCAAAAGTTAAAACCCCCATCTGGAAAATCTATTTAGCCCCTATTTTTAACTATTTAATTTTAATGTTAATAATAATGGCTATTCCGATTGCCATTTTCGGTAATTTTGGAGATACCATACTGACTTTTGGGGTGATTATTGTAAATGGGGTTGCTGCAGTAATCCAGCAAATGCGAGCTCAGAAAACCCTGAAATCGCTAATGAAATTAACTGCCCCAAAAGCCACCATAATCCGGAATGGTGCTCCCTCTCTTATTGATGCCAAAGAGTTAGTTCCTGGGGATATTATTGAAATAAAACAAGGTGATCGAATTCCTGCCGATTGCCGAATAATCAGCCATTCCAATTTAGAAGTCAATGAAGCTGCCTTAACTGGGGAAAGTGAAGCCGTATTAAAATCAAGCGAAATTCTTTCAGAAACCAACCTTCCCCTCCAAAAACAATTTAATATGGTATTTCAAGGCACCTTTATAACCCAAGGAAAAGCACGGGCTGTAGTCACCTATACAGGCGGTGCTACGGAGATTGGAAAAATTTCAACGGAAATCAACCAAGGTGGAATGGGCGATATACCTTTAACCCGCAAAATGAACAATTTTGCGAAAATCCTAGCCATTGGTGTAGTGATAATGGTAGTCATTTCTTTAATTTATCAGAGTGTTATAGCAGTAAAGCCTATAGATCAAATAATTGTTTATTCCATTGCCGTCGGCAAGAATCTCGTCCCTATTAATTTACCGTTATTATCCACTTTAGTTTTGATAACGGGGGTCTACAATCTTGCCAAGCAAGGGGTAATTATCCGAAATTTAGCCGCTATAGAAGCCCTAGGGCGCGTTTCTGTGATTTGCTCGGATAAGACGGGGACAATCACGAAAAATGAAATGACTGTCGAATTCATTGGGTATAGCAATAAAATTTTTAATGTTCCCAATATAGAGTATCCGAATACCACGCCCATTTATTTAAATAATGAAAAATATGATTTTTCTCAAGATCCGTATTTTGAATTATTCATCCAATCGCTCGTGCTGAATAATAATGCCAAATTAACCATCGAAACCCCAAAAATAACCTTGAAAGGGCAAAAAGAAAAGCGGATCCGGCGTATTATGGGCGCACCAACGGAAGGTGCTTTGTTAATTTTAGCAGAAAATATCGGCTATACTCTAGAGGAGCTGAGACAGAAATTCGAAATTCTTAAGGAATTTTCTTTTGATTCTTCGCTTAAGCGTATGTCCACTCTAGTCAGAGAAAAAGAAAGCTTGAAACAATATGCCTTTGTGAAAGGCGCTTCAGAACTCATAATTGAGCGGAGTTCAAACCTGGTTTTAGATGGGAAAATCCAAAAATTTACCCCCGACTTACGAGAAAAAATACTCGAAGATATCGAAGCTGCGGCTAAAGCTGGATTTCGGACGTTAAGTATAGCATCTAAAACCCTAGAATCCCGGAAACAAGGCTTGGAATATACGCGGGATGATGCTGAACAGAATTTGACCTTTTTAGGTTTTGTTTCTATCTTAGATCCCCCTAGAGAAGGGGTTAAGGAATCGGTCTTATCCTGTCAAAAAGCAGGGGTAGCCGTGGTTATGATAACTGGAGATCATCCAATTACGGCTGAAGCGATTGCGTTGCAAACCAATATCTTTGAGCCGGGAAATAAGATAGTCGAAGGAAAGGATATTGACAATCTGGGTGATAAAGATTTTAGAAAAACAACTGTCTTTGCACGTGTTTCGCCGCAAGACAAAGTGAAAATCGTGAAAAGATACCAAGATAAGGAAAAACGCCTTGTGGCGATGACTGGAGATGGTGTGAACGACGCTATTGCCTTAAAACAAGCCCATACCGGAATCGCTATGGGTATTACAGGATCCGATGTAGCTAAAGAAACTGCTGATATGATAATAACCGATGACAATTTCAATTCAATCGAGCGCGGGCTTCGCATCGGTAGAGGAATATTCCATCGAATCCGCGTTATCATTTTCTTTTACATCAGTATAAATCTCATGGAAGCCGTTATCTTTTTCGGATTCCTTCTTTCTGCCTTTTCTCCCATGTATACCGTATTACAACACACGTATATTTTTGCTATAGCCCACACCTTCCCTCCCCTCGCCTTAATTGCCGACAAAACTCCCTCTAATATAATGGATGAACCGCCCCGTAACAGCCAGGAAATATTAACTATCCCTCTAATTAAATTAATGGTCATTCAATGCATTTTTATGGGCCTTGGAATTGCGATCGCTTATTTATTACCCGTGTGGGGCTTAGCGCCGCTCGAAGCATCCGTAAATTTAAACCCCTCCATAAGTTTTATTGATCCCCTGGTTAATCCCATCATTTTGAAAGGACGAACCATGAGTATGACCGTCATTTTTCTTGCCGAGACCATGATCATCTGGTCTATGCGACGCCCAAATGCGTCATTTAAACATAGTTTCTTCAAAGAATTCAATAAACTGTTAATGTTTTTGATTTGTTTCATTTGGTTCCTCCATATTGGAGCTATGTATTTTGGATTAAAAGTAAATCCTGTAGTTGAAAATCTTCTCGGCTCTAATATTGGCTGGATTGCCCTGAATTGGCTGGATTGGTTATGGATAATTGGTTTAGCTTCGATGGGTATCGTTGCCGTGGAACTCTATAAGTGGTATGCGAGGCGTAAGCATCGTTACTTTTAAAAAAACTCCTTTTTTATATCCTAAGAAACTAAGAATTACTGTAACTATTAATGAAAAAGAGAGAACAAAAAGCTGTTTTCAGTATTAAACTAATCTTTCTATAGTTTTAAGAAAAGCGCATGACAATGCCCGTGCCACCTTCAGGGTAGTCCCATTCAATGGCTTCACTAGGACAAAGATGGAAACAAGCGCCGCATTCAAAGCAGAATTCCGGGAATTTAAAGACCGCTTTCGGAGTATTTCCATTTTCATTGGCATCTTCCATCTCAAAACAACCGCCAGGGCATTGCTCGTAGCAAATGCGACAGCCACTGCATTTCTTGGGATCAATCTTGATAAACTCGGTCTTGGCGGGAATTAATTCAAAAAGATCTTTAATTTTTTCCCGTAATTTTTCACCATAATATTCATCCTTTGGTCTCTCTGCCATTCTATTTACCTCCAAAAAGTGATTTGAATAATTCCAGGAACGGAATTAATCCGAATCGCCCCCATCTCACAGCTCCTGCGAATTTGTCCAAATTGGGAATCTGCTCCTGGATTATTGAGAAGTCCAGAGGGTGCGCCATCGCACGTGAATTATACGATGATAGGATCTGGGCTAAGTTATTGATTCCTATTTCATGAGTTAGCCACATTTCCATTTCTTTCCCAATTTTCAGAGTCTTACCGATATCCCCTTCAGACCATTTCTTTTGATATCTATTGAGGGTTGCTGCAGACGTATCACCTTGCTCTATTGCTTTTATCCCGATTTCGGCGGCCAATTTCCCGGATTTAACCGCACCATACCAACCAGCCCCGTCAAATGCATCCACAAAGCCGGCGGCGTCCCCGACAATCATCACGCCGTCACTGTAGGAGGCATTGATGAACCCCATCATCGGATCCGTCAAAGGAATCGCATGGGCGTGAATTTCCCGAATTTTCCCGCCTTTCAACTTGTCTCTGATTAACGGATGCTCGATGGCATTCCACATAAACCAGTGGGCATTATAGCCATATTTGACGTAATCACTCATGAGAGAGCCCAAGCCTAAACTCACGGAATTGCGGTTAGGGAAGATCCAGAAGTATCCCGCATTACCAGCGACTTTTGCACCCCAGTAAACTTCTATAAGGACGCCATCTTCGATACCGGAACCAAATCGTTCCGTAATGGTCTGTTCATCTAAAATCCAATCATACTTAATGCATAAGGCATTTTCGGTTGCAGGCCATTTCATCCGTAGACCGCTCATTCGAG
>CAYGYC010000365.1:0-4745 GCA_964353755.1 uncultured archaeon
ATTATTTCCTCGAATCTCCCTGAAACGGTGGATGCTCATCTCTGGACCACGATTATTTCCTATATCCTCGCCGGTGGGAAAAATTCTTCGAATGCCATTAAAAATGGAAACTTGAAGGAAATCATAATCAACGCGGAGCAGGGAATTATTATCGCCTCAACAGTTACAAAAAATACGATTTTAGCCGCAGTCGTCGGTCCAGATACTAGTCCTGGGCTGGCAGGTCTCTCCTTGAAAAAAGCAAAGGACAAAATTAGTGAAATACTAAAATAATTTCTTAATTTAAAATTCTCTTTTTTAAAACAAAGGTGTTTTGTCTAAACACGTAATACATAAAAAAATATTAAAAAAAGGAAAAAAAAATTACACTTTAGTAATTTTCTGCGATTGGGCGAGCCACATGGGCCCGATTAATTCATGGAATTGTTTTGCAAAACCATCTTGCTGAGAAACAATGGCAACTTCTTCGCTGGGCTTAATTCCTTCGACGAATGGGGCAATCAAGATTTCTTCACCATCGCGTGCGCAAGCAAAAATGTCAGCGTTGGGTCGTTGGCGGATTTGGATATTCCCTTTATCCAGCATTTGTTGGACTTGATCTCGATAAGTAGCGAGGATTTTCGTAGCGACAATTACTCGTTTGGTAGAGGGGGTCTGCATAAGTGCATCAACTGGCAAATCTTCAAACGAGGGAACAATCAAGGAAATGGTTGATTTAGTCCGCACAATCATATCCCGAAGATAATGCGTGATTGCTTCCCGAGTCACAATAGGCCAAGTCAATTCACCTTGTATTGGTAAGACATTGATAACTTCTTGCCAGACCGCACGCAGAATCTGTGCTCGTTCGAGAGTGCGGGCTTCGGATTCTCTAAACGTCTTAGCCATATCATTATTTGCGGTATTAACGCGATTCGTGATGATAGATTCAGTTTCATCGCATTTGGTGGCATAGCTCTCGTTTAAAGTATTGATATTGACCTCGTAATCGGCTTGGTGCTGCGTGGCTAATTCGAGAAGGGTCTTTTCCATATCCGTAGCATCGGTTTGAAAACCTGCGGCATGGTTAGATGTAATTTCATTGACCTCATCCGCTGTAGCTTTGGTTAAATTCTGAATCTGTTTGAGATAATCTTGGTCAATTCCACCAATTTCTTTTTTAATGGTGCTAAAGCCTTCCTCGACTCTCTTTGAAACTGCTGACTGGACATTTGTGGCCATGGTATTAACCCGTGCGATATCTTCAGTGATGAAATTCATAATTTCTAGTTTCATATTATCGACTGAGGTATGCCCTTCATCATGGACTTTATCCACCCGGTCCATTTCCAGCTTAACGGTATTCGCCACTTCAGCTTTCATCGTACTGGTCGTGTAATCGACCTCACCAAATTTAGTATCATCGATGCTTTGAAGATTGCCCTTATGGGTTTGAATGATATTCGAAAGCAGGGTAAGCGATTCAGTTCTTAAATCGTGGGATCTTCCATCTAGGTCATCCACCCGTTCAGCAACCACTTTGTAGAACGCATCGCGCATGGTATTTAATTCTTTTCGATAGGTATCATTCCGCTCATCTAAGGTTTCTGATAAAGTCTTTTCGAGCGTTGCCGTATCTGTCTGCAATCGATTGACTTGAGCATAGACCGTTTCTAAAAAGCGTTCTTGAATCTTAATGGAGATATCTTTAAACCGTTTTACTAAATCATCTGAGCCGCTTGAAATACTATCTTTTAGTTTATAGAATTCGAGTTCCGTAGATTCTACCTGCGCATTAAAAACCGTAGCGGCGGCAGTGCCCAGAATATTTTGCCGATCCTTGAACCATTTAAAGTTTGTATCGGCGGTTACAATTGCCGCATTTTTCATTTCCTCGACGCGGGCATTTAAGGCTTCGGATTCTTTTTTGATAGTCTCTTTTATGGCAGCATCCGTAGTGGAAAACCAGGTATCGAATTTTTGCGTATTAGATTGGACATAAGTTTCGGTACTTGAATTGAGAGTTTCGACCATTTGATTCATTTTCTGGTGGAATTGCTCCGTTAATTCATCAAGTTTTGTTTTCTGGGTCTTACGTATTTCATTTAAGATTTGCACTTGGGAGCTAACGATCTCTTTTAATGTTTCATTTTCGCCAACTTGATCTTTGAGATTATTCTCAACAGAACGGGCCCATTCTCGGAGGGCATTATCCATTTCCTTAAGTAATCCCGAAATCGCTGTTTTCGTTTCATTAGCCGTATCTTTAATGGTTCCTTGTTCTGTTTTGGAAATTGTTTTGATGGTACTCTTATGTTCTGAAATTACACTTGATAATTCGGCAATAATTTTCTTTTCAATGGATCGTACCTGCTCATTCAAGCTTCCCAAACGGGTATCGATATTGGTGATAAAATTTTGTTTTTGGGTTGAAGATTCTTGGGTTAATGTGGCAAGCCGGGCATCGAAGGTTTCAGAGATTTTCTTTTCCAGTTCAGTCGAATCCGATTGAAGGCGTTTAACCTGATTTTCAATTTTTTGGATGAAACTGTTCTGGATATCTTGAAGCATCTCTTTCATTCGCGTAAGCAGATCGCTCGTAATCCCCGTGATGCTATCTTTTAATTTGTAGAATTCGGATTCCTGGGTTTCGATTTCTTTATTGAAAGTGGCGGCGGCGCGTTCGCGCATTAAGGCAGCCCGTTCTTTGAACCAATCAAAGTTAATCTCGATGGATTTACTGATTTCCTCCTTTAGAACCGCATCCTTCTCTCGAACTACAGCAATTTGTTGATCAATCATGGTGAGGAATTTCTCAGATAATTCATTATGCCATTGATCGTAAGCCGCATAATTCTCATCCCGATTCGCGGTGATAATGCCTTTCACATCGACGACATATTTATCAAAAGTACCGTCAATATGGATATTGAGAAGATTTAACGATTCTTTATTTTCATCGGCTACATTATCTAAGATTTGCCCAGTATAATTATCTAAAACGGCATCGACATTTCCATTTAATGTTTTAAATGCCTGATCATGGTCCGTCGCAGCCTTATCATGGATTTCTTTAGTTTGATTCTTTAAAACCCCAAATTTTTTATCAAGTGCCGTAGAGAACGTCTGTTCATATTCTTTGATTTTAGCATTATGGGCATCATTCTTCTGTTTGAAAGCGGCTGAAATTTCCTCCTTTTTGGTTTCCACATCTGAATTCAGTTGTACAACATGCTGCGTTATTGTTTTAGAGATATTTTCACGGGCTTTTACCGTATCTTGGGAAAACTTATCAATTTGAGTGCTAACTGCATTTGCCGCACTATCTTTTAGGGTGGATACTTCGCTCTGTAAAGCCTTGATGTGCCCTTTGACATGCCCATCTAACTCTTCCCTTGAAGCTGCTGTTTTATTTCGGAATGAATCCAGGTATTGAGTGAAAGCCGCCCATGGAACGGTGGGCATATAGCGGGGTACTCCTTTAAGTACTTCCGTAATTTGAACCGCTAGTTGTCCTGCCAGAAATTTTTGCATAGCAACTTGGGCCTCATCAAAAGAGATCCCCGCCATGGCGGAAATTGAACTAATAGTGATGTAACCTTTGCCATATAGAGCCACAAAAGCTCGGGCTTCACCCTCATTAATCTGAATTCCTTGCTCCTTCATACTATCGATGATTATTTTAACCATATTTGGCTTTTCAGTTATTTTTGACATTTAATTCATCCTCCTTTTTTAGACCGCTCCTACAGGAATTTTTTTGGTTAATTGTTCATTTAACTTATCAGCAAATTTTGGCTGTCCCATTTTAGTAAAGGTTCCTACCGCTTGTTTCAATGTCTCACTCGCTTTTGTTTTATCACCCATTTTCAAATACGTATCCGAGAGCTTCCCGAAAAATTGCCACGCATAAAAATATTCTTTTTTGTCTAAAAACGTTTTCGCGGCAGTTTGAAGCATTTCGATTAATAATTTGTGCTCATCAATTTCAGATAGCAACCGTTCGGCACGCGAGAAGTTCGCTCGGGCCAATGGAAATGAATTTTTCTTTAGGCTCTCATCCGCTTTTAGCTTACATAATTGCGCCAGACTTAATTTCAGTTCGGTGACTTTCCCCGCATTTCCGAGTGTGGTATAGGTCTCAATGGTTTTTATTAATACATCGCGGGCATAATCTCCAAGATTCTTGGTCTTAAACAGATTGGCCGCCCGTTCTAAAATGTGAGCAGCTTTCTCCAATTCATTAATCTTAATGTAACTTTCTCCCGCCAGAAGGATGTATTTGAAAGCCTCATTATAATATTCGTATTTAAAATTTGAATCGAAAATACGTTCATATCCTCGCGCAATCAATTCAATAGGTGCCACTAATCCAGCGGTAATCGAATCATTCCTCAGGCGCTCCATTTCTTCATACATATAATCGCTAAACAGTCGCCCATTTTCAGCATCATTCTCCGCTACTCGGATAACGCCCCTTGCTTGTGCTCCAATGGCAATATCGCCTAAACTATTCCGTAAATGCTCCCAGAAACTATTCAAAGTGAGAATATAATAATCGCCTTCTTTTACGACAACGTTCTTTTCAAAAAGGCCATGGAGAACCGTTGCACACTTTTCAACATCTAATCCTGTCATTTGAGCCAATGTGACTACTTCCGCAAAATTTTCTCTCAACATCGAAAATGCTTGGAGAATTTTGCGTTCATCTTCAGAAATCTTATCTTCAGGAAAACCAACTTCTCTTAAAAGATACATCATTTGGC
>CAYGYC010000366.1:0-4718 GCA_964353755.1 uncultured archaeon
TCTGCTTTAATTTCATTAGATGGTTTACCTCCTGAAGATAAGGAGATTTTCCCGTTAGAATATATTATTGAAAAAAAAGACCATCAACTTGAAGCTTCACTTGGGCGTGGATGTATTTATAGTTGTAGTTATTGTATTAATCATTCTTTTCTTCAAAAATATCATTATATCTCTAAGGATTATCTTCGAATGAAACCTATTTCAACTATTATGAAAGAGATAATTCCATATCTTGAAAAATATATCAATATTCTTGAAAAAACAGAAGAATGGAATGAAATTGCCATTAATTTGGGGAAATTAGGTAATATATTAAGAAATATAGGAAAAACTGAACAAGTTTTAAATATCTATGAAAAATTAGTTATTCTCTACGATAAAATGCAGAATTGGGAATATAAAGCCAACGTACTTTATGCCATTGGCAACATTCAAACATCTGCTGAAAAATTAAATAGTGCTGTTGATTATTATGAAAGATCAAGAGAAGAATATGAGAAATGTGGTAATATAAAACAAATATCAGCAGTATTTTTTAATCTTGGAATAACTTATTATAATTTAAATCAAATTGAAAAAGCGATGAATTCTTTTAATAAGAGTCTAACTTTATATGAAAATTTAAATGATAAGGGTGCGTGTGCAACCTGTTTAAATTCAATAGGTGCTTGTTATTTAAAATTAGAACAATATAATAAGGCGAATGAAGTATTAAAGAATGCAATAAAGTTAAATCCTAATAATTCCGATATTTGGTATAATTTAGCCATTATTGAAGCAAAAAAGAACCATATAAAAGAAGCATTAACCTTTTTGGAAAAAGCTATCGAAATAAACCCTCAATTAAAACAAGATATTAAACAAGAAAAAGATTTTGAACCAATGAAAAATCTAAAAGAATTTCAAAAACTTATTAAAACTTAAAATATTAATGGATTTCTATCCAGTTGAAAATATCATCATATATCTTTTTTGCCTTCATATCGAGCAAGAGGCTATGGTTGGCATTCTTATAGAATATTAATTTTGTATCGTCGCCCTTGATTTTAATGTTCTCGTATAATTCCTTCGCCCCGCGAAAATCGAGCGCTTTATCTCCCGTTCCTTGGCAAATCAAGAGCGGAACCTTGAAATCCCCTGTCATGATCGCTGAGCTAGTTTTGAAATACTTTAACAGGTTTAAAATCAAATTCAACGAAATTCTCTGAGTATGCATGAAATCCTTTCGGTCAAATTCATTAAATGAAGGGAAATAGGTGGGATTATTGAAGTCTTGGGGAAGAGCTAAGACGGGTTTATTCGAAAACACGGGATACAACAGGTAAATCAATAGCGTTAATACCGGCAAGACCTTTTTCGCCACATCAAATATTTTGGGTTTAAGTCCAGGCGCTAAGGTAATGATTCCGCTAACATCGTGCGGAAATTTTAAACTATAATGTAAAACCACGAGCCCACCGAGACTCTCACCCATGAGGTAAATAGGAACAGAAAATTTACTTTTAAATAGATGAATTAATATTTTTAAATCCTCATAAACTGAACTAAAATCCTTAATATCACCACGAACAGGGCCCGTTCGTCCATGTCCTCTTAAATCGAGCGCACCGACGATCGTTCTTTTATTATAAAAATAATCCGCTAAAGGGAAAAATAAATCGGAATGGCATTGGAATCCATGACACATAAGTAATACCCGTTTCGGACTATCTTTGGGGAGCCAATATTTATAATAAATCGGCAATTTATCCCTAGATATAAAGTAATTCTCAATAGGTTGGGCTTTTAATTCTCCTCCGACTATTTCTTGTCGCATATTCATTATTCTTTTGAAATAATCGGCAACTTCTGGCTCTGAAAAATGCCTAAATACTCGTTCTTTCCTTTGATCCCGAATAAATTCAGTTGTAAAAGCCGTTGACGTGTCTTTTTCTCTCATATTTTCCTTTCACTCTTCAGATATTCGGCGACTCCGAACCCGATATCGCCATCTAACTTAAATCGTGAGATAGTTTCATAAATATAACAAATCCCTTCCTTACTTGATTGAGGTAACGTAATTAAATAGATGGTTTCTGCTTCCAACTTATAGGTCTCTCCATTTTCATCGCTCAGGGTGAATATTGCCGAGTGTGGATTGCGTGGGTTTGTAGAATCATATTTCGTGGCAACTTGGATAGAGGTGATGGCGATATTTTTTTCAGGGGAAGAAATGAATCCATGCACATAGTGTTTAGGTCCTACTTTATTCAACCAGCAGTTTAATGCCCTGTCCCCGTTTTCAAATTGAACGGAAGTCCAATACCATTCATCTATTTGCACCCAATTCCGCAGTCCCCAACTATGATCTCGATGACCAAAGCCATCAACTTTTCTGGTAGTTCCATCTTTTAAAGTAATCACCCCTGTTACCTTGCCCGATTGTTCATAATGTTGCTGTTCCAGAATATTTGGGATTTGCCAACCGCCGGGATATTCATAAACGGGAAATCTTCCTATCCAATTATATTTCAATTGAAATGGTTTCTTATTGATTTGAATTTCCCAGTTATTGTTCTCCTTAATTATCGTAAAACTTTGATACCCATCGGAAGGATTTTCTTTGATGTCGGCTTTGTTCTTCAATTTTTGAAAATTAATATGGGTGAAGAGTTGGCCATCGATGTAGAGGGTGGAAAAATAATGGCTTTCCATTTCAGTTGGCATGTATCCCATAGTCGAAACCGTAAAGATCTTGTTTTTTGGGTCCATCGCATTGAAATAATAGCTCTCTCTCCAGAGCGGCACTTTTTTAGGAAGATGAAGATGTTCTTCTTTGTCAGTTATCATTTTAATTCCTCAATTTCGCATAAAAAGAAAGTAGGTTTTTTAATTTTTGCTTTTGGCCCACGCATAATCCACGTTAAAGGACTATATACGCTCTTTCCATCTTTATTGACGAGGTCTTTAAACTCATGCTGTTTAATATCTTCTGTAAAATCCCAATCGATTTGATCGGTAATATTTACGATATTTGTAAAGCGATCAAAATTCTTAGTATAAACATACGCCCCGGCTTTTAATTTTTCAGCCCGGCTCCAACGGGTCATTTTCCGATATAGTTCTATAAGAGCCAACTGTGCGAACTGTTCATAATTTTTAAGGTCTTCTACCAGTAACGGTTTAACTTTTCTATCTTCTTGCGTTAAAAGAACGGTAGAAGTAATGTTTTGATTATAATCCACCGGATCAGTGAATAGCGTTCCCCAATCATTGAACCAAATCCTATTCATATTTTTAAGGGTAAACCCAAAGGCAATCACCGGCGTAGGGGCTACGGCTTTGGTAGCGGACCAAGGCCATTGCGGATTTTTCCCATCATTAAGACGAATTATCTCTCTCATAATAAGTAATTCCCCATTGTCCATTTCATAAGGGCCATGATCACTAATTTTCATTCGGGTTTCGCACTCATCCATAAACGCATAAACTTCAAGTTGCGCAATAGTTCTCTTTATTTGCGACAATTCCTCTTTTTCGGGTGTAAACAATTGTTTTTTAACAATGTTCAAATCCTTCTCCGGTAATATCCTGGCCACTCCATTCATTTCTTCGATCGTCAAGGCACCCGTTCCATAATATGTTTTAGCCAATCGTTGCCAAAAATCAAGGATAAATTGAATTTCTTGTAACTTCTCGAGTGATTCACAATGGGGATCGTTCTCATGCTGACAGTAATAAATAGTCCTCCCAAATAGCGGGAACATTTGCAGGTCAAATATTTGTAAAGGTGTAATTTCTGTAAATAACTTCTTATATCTCCTCCCTATTTCTTCGGGCGAAATTTTCTCGCTCACTAATTTTAACTGCGAATAGAATTTATAATAGGAATTCAAACAAGCAACAATGATATACTCATTTACAGGGAATAATTTCGATTCAACTAAAAGTCGCTTCAGAAATAAGTTATCGAATACGGCACTTAATTTTCGCAATAAGTTATTCGTTTCATGGATGTCCATACTATTATTTCTTCCTGCACCGAATTCAAACGATTCATTATTACTTTGCAATTTTTCTTTTATTTAACTATTTACCTAAAATTCAGAAGATCAAGTAAAAATATTAAAATAGCCAATTAAATTTTTATATTGAGTAAAGTAATTTATTTTTCAAATAAAATGAGCGGATTGAAAATGATTTACATCAATCTTTCGTATTTTGACAGTATATTAGGACCCGAAACATTATGTACCGTTCCATCTACTCCTGAAGAAGATATTGCGGAATGTACCAACAGTCTACTCAATATTTCGGAGTTTATTGACTTAAAATTTTTCGTCTATGTCTCCTCGGAACATTTTAAAACCTCCAATGTATATACGAAAATCCCCAGTGAATGGGCTCGTGGAGGGGTGGAAATGCTATTGATTAGTGTCATTCTGGTGAATGAAGGATTTAGTCGTCTGCATCTGTTTGAAGAAGTTCTCGAGAAAATCGTGAATTCTATTAACCACCTAGATGAAGCGTATAAAGCCTTTTATTCTAGGGATCGAAATAGAAATAGACCTGAAATTGATGAAAATGATGCAATAATTGGTAAAAAAGAAGAAATGATAGCTCTTTTAAATGAAAATTTACCTGAAATTCATCGAATTATTGAAGCTGCGAAAAAGATACCCCTGGACAGTGAGATAATCGAGACCGAAGAAAATTTACAAGATGAATTTGCCATATTA
>CAYGYC010000367.1:0-4716 GCA_964353755.1 uncultured archaeon
CCCACGGATTTCTTGGAAGATGCCACTATCAAATAATCCAAGGAGAGCCCTTCCATAGGCATCTGTGACCATATTTTGCATCCAAGCGCAATGGCCGTTGCAATGATTTTCTCCAACTCCATGAAAATTTGTAGGATTAATCAATTTTCCAGCAGCTTGGTGCAGATCATGGATATTTTTATAGTTTAGCACGTTAATCATCGCTGCCGCGGGATAAGCTTTGCATGGCCAGAATAATTCGCCATTATAATCGATATGGTCAAAGACCTTCGGATAGCAATGAATATTTGTTGCCTTTAGGACACGTTCGAGCATTTTGACGGAAGCAATCATGGGATACCCTTCCCTAGCACGTTCAAATATTTTCTTGATGAGTGCTTGGTAGTTAGGATTTTGAATCAATTCATAGTCGGGCTCATGATCAATATTTGCCGAGATCGGGGAAAAGCAAATCCCTAGATCATTGCACCAGTCTAAAATATCAAAGGTATCTTGGATGTTGTCCTTAGTAATTACGGTATTTACCACTAATTTGAAAGAAACAAAGTTCTGAAGAATGCGGAGCGCCAAAATATTGCGGACGACCTTCCATGCTAGGTTTTCTTTGACTTCATACATTGAAGATAATTGTTCAATGTTTAATGAATCGAGGCTTACAATGATGGTATTCATCTGTAACAGAAATTTATTATAGCGCGGATTCAGGAGTAAATCACCAATGAGCGAACCGTTTGTGTTGATCATATTAAACATATTTAATTTTGTTGAATAATCAAGCAATTCTGGCAACTCCCTTTCATAATCTTAAGGAGCGCTTTGCCTTGGCGGGTGGTCAGATTTTTAGTGAATCCCTGACGATAGAGTTCCGGGTATTTCCCGCCGCGATGATTAGAGCAGTAACTGCACAAGAAGTTGCATTGGTTAGTCATGGTCCAGATGTAAAAAAGGGGTATGAAATTCTGGTTTCCTTTCGCCATCCGCCGTTTATTAATAAATAAGGCTTTCAAAGTTTTCAGTAAGGCAAGCAATTTACGTTTTTGAAACATTGTGCTATCGAGCGGGGTTTTATAGCGTGGAAGATTTTTAGCAATGCGTAAAGCTAATCGCCCCGCTTCACGAGAAATTTCGTCCCAAATGGGATGACCTGATCCGGGCGAGTATAAATGGAAGTGCGGAAAGACCAGATCACGCGCTGTGGGTCGCATTTTCATCACCTAACGATGCATTTATAGCTTCATAAATAGTATGGCGTTAAAATAAATAGCCATAGATTATTTATTTAATACATTTTCAACTATCTGAATGAGTTTCTCAGGATCAGCCCCAACTAGCCTCTCAATCAATGTACCATTCTTATCGAAGACTAAAAGATAGGGAATGCCATCTACTCCAAAGGGTAGGGCATAAACCCGGAACAATTTATCCCCCACCGGGGTTTCTGTATCAATTTGGATGACATTTAAAGTATCCTTATATTTATCCCTTAATTGATGGACAATTGGAGCAATACTTTGGCAGGGGCTACACCAATCTGCCCAAAAATCAATGAGGGTCGCTTTCCCTTTTAAGGGTTTCAGCGTTGTAATTTGTGCCTCGACGTCTTGCATTTCGTGCTGAATTTTTTCAATTTCTTTGTCATACCCTTGATTTTTTATGAATTCCTGAATACTTTTTATTTCTTCCTGGAGTTTTTCTATTGTTTTCTCCAGTTGCTTCTCTTTCTTCGCTTTTGCAACTTCTTCAATTTCTTTTTGAAGGGTTTTTTTAATTTCTTGGAGAATTTCTGCTAAATTCGCGTCTATCGCATCTATATTTATCTGCTCTTCCTTTTGAATTTTCTTTCCTTTCATCAGCATCACAATAAATCCTTTTCAATTCGATATTATAATGATTAAACAGCTTGATTATTTATATTCCTCTCGGGCAGGATTGAAAACATCAATGACAATACAATTCTCCAGTACTTTCGCGCCATGTTGCACGTTTGCAGGGGCGAAATAACTATCGCCCTCCTTTAAATGATATGTTTTTCCGTAAATGAAAAAATCCAGCTTTCCTTTCACCACATAACCCATTTGCGTATGGGTATGGCTGTGCATCGGGAGGTTCGCATCTTTCCGTAAATCAAAATGGACGAGCATGACTTGATCGTTATGCACAAGTGTATGACGATATATTCCTGGGAGCATTTCAACAGGCTTCACATCTTTAAAATTGACCACTTTCATCTCGGGCATTTTTCCAACTCCAATTTTTTGATAAATTATTAGATTTTTCTTTAAAAAAACCTAGTAAATTAATTTTTTTACGCTTTGAGAGCGGTAAGCATATGTTCGATAATCGATTCCATTCGTTCGCGTTCACGCAATCTTGTGGTCCATTCATGAATCACAGGACCAAGTGCATCGTAACCGTGAAAGGCACCCATAATACCACCCGCGATGCAGGCGGTGGAATCGGAATCGCCATCATGATTAACAGCGCGGATTAACAGAGTTTTAAACTCCTCGGGGCGAGGATATTTCATACAACAATACAGCGCAATGGCAACCGCTTCTTCACCAACCCATCCCTCCCCGATTGTCCTAATAGCTTCCTCCGGATCTCTTCGTTTTAAGCCCGCAACGGCTCTATCAATGGCATCGCAAAATTCGGTCTTTCCCGGCTCCTCAATATTTTGCACTATTGCCTTAACTTTTTCAGGCCACAGCTGAGGATCAACGTTCTCACGGGCTAAGTGGACGAGGTACGCACTGCCGACTGCAGCTGCGAGGGCGGTGGGATGAGCGTGCGTTATCAGAGCAGAATTATAAGCGACTTGGTAAAGCTTCTCGAGATCGTAGTAAAATAAACCAATGGGTGCTACTCGCATAGCAGAGCCACACCCTTTACTCTCCTTTATACCGTGTTCACGCCAGTTTTTTGTGGTACTATTTTTATAAGAAAAAACCGCTTGTAAAGAGGTCGTCCCTGGCTTAAATCCCGGATTGTCCAACCAAGCTACGAATTCATCAGCAATTTGTTTTGTAATTTCTTCGACGGGCAGATGAGGGGTCTTGATGAGGGCTCGGGCGACGGCAAAAGTCATTTCGGTATCATCGGTCCAGAAAGAATTTTGGGGAAGGTCCGTGATCCCCTCCGGTCCGTAATCTTCTTTAATGCGCCATAAATGCAGGAATTCAACAGGCTTCCCTAAAGCGTCGCCTAATGCCAGTCCCCACATTGCGCCCTTGATGGAATCACTTAATCTAGAATCATTATTAATCGTAATCAAACTCCATTCTAATTTTTAAAACCGGTGTGAATAATCTAAGAAAAAAAAAGGAGGGGTTTAGAGGGTTTCAGAGGGTTCAGTGAGGGGTATTTCAGAGGGGCGAGCGAGGGGTTTTTCAGGGGGTTGCGTTTCTGGGGCTTCACCTTTGAAGTATATAAAGATCAGAGCGATGGCAGTAATTATAAGACAGGCGAGGGCTACAAAGGGCGATCCATTGACTTGATATCCACCACCGAGAATTAATCCAATCAGAAAACCAACAAAAAAAGCGCCGAAATTAAATAGCAGGAAAATAGAGCAATACCGCCCTTTGGCGTCACTCGGAGCAAGATCACCCAAAATAACGATTATAGTTGTAACTAACATAGATATTCCGCCGAGAAAAACAGCACCCAGAAGAAAGTAGTAGGAAACAAACGAAATTGTGGCGAGAAAGCCCCCAATGAATAGGATTCTTTTTCGTCCTTCTTTGTCTAGTACATAACCGCTGACAATCAGTAAAAATCCACCAGCAGCAAATCCAATACTCGCCATTTGTTGATAACTTTGATATGTAAATTGACCGGCTCCACCAATTGGGACGAAAATACCTTGGGCCACCCAAATTAAAATAAAGGCAATGAGATAACGTAGAAATTTCTTATCTGACCAAATGAATTTATAAGAATCCTTCAAAAGACCTCCAATTCCGCTGGTTGATTGAAATTTTACTAAGGATTCACTTGTTTCCTCAGACTTTCTAAATAACAAATAAACACTCACCGCCCCACCCGCCAGTTTCACGGCGGCGAAGACAAACATCACGATCTCCGGGGCAAAAATAGTGGAACCAATCCAGCTGAGGAGCACAGCAGCAACCAACCACGCAATTCCACTGATCAATCCTGCAACTTTCCCCCGTTGTTCTTGGCTGGTAGTATCCAGAAATAACGCTAAAATGCTTACGATAGTAAACCCTGAAAAAACACCAATAAAAATCCACAAAATTGCCTGCGCCGTTGCATTTCCAATATTAAATCCTAGAATAATGGTGAGGAATCCTTCAGGAATTAAGAGCAGCAGGAACATGGCGCGTCTGCGCATTGAAGACACTACTTTATCAATGACCACTCCGGCAATGATTAGAGTCACAATCAGTGGAATAATGTACCAGTAAATAATCGAAAACGTTGGAATTTGAACCATTATGATCGAAACTATGTCAATTCCTAGAAACACCGTGAAAAATATCACCAGAAAACTGAAAATTTTTGTTTCCATGTCGATTTCTAATCGCTTTAAGAAATTGCTCATCTTTCTTTTTCACCTTTTTTAATACCCTTTTGGCGTTGTATATATTACTATAGTATGGAGTTTTAAATTTGTATTTTACGATGAATAATCAAAACAAAAAAGCAAGGCAAAAATTAAATCACAACAAAAATTTAATTAATATAATTCTT
>CAYGYC010000368.1:0-4686 GCA_964353755.1 uncultured archaeon
GAATATTTCCATCATTTGATAAATAGAAATCATATGTGTATTTTTCGATTTCTAATTTAATATCTCCACCATTTATGCTTGTTTTTTTTATTCCATTTAGATGATAGACATAATAATCTTCTCCGAATTTTTCAGTGTCAAGGCTTCTTTCAGACCATTGCATCCAATATATTGAATTGTCTCGATATCCCAAAATCTCATTTAAATCGTCTGCGGTGTAGCCATTGATTTGAATTTTATCGTTGATATGACCCGAGAGAGGGGCATTGAGGAAGGCTTGGAATTCGGAAGGACGGGTAATGAGGATAGTGGAGATTCGGGCTTCGCCGAACCCATGAATTTCAGGGGCATGAATTAGACTGAGTATGCCCTCAGCCCCGAGAATATTGGCTTCATCCAGCACGATTAACAAATGCTTACTTTCTCTTTTCAACCGCAGGGTGAGCATTCCCAGAAGTTCATAATCAGAATAGCCTCTACTGGTGATGCCAAAATATTTGGTCAATAAATTCCGCAGGATGGAACTGATAGTTCGGAACGTGTTGCAATTATAATAGGTATATAAGACTTCAACATCTCGTTTCTGTGCCGCTCCCACAAACCGTTCGCAAAAATATTTGGCAGTGGCGGTTTTTCCCACACCCGCGGGTCCGATCAGCGCCACATTGATTGAGAAGGCGCCCTCTTTATTGACTAACGGTCGGAAATCCCGAGCCAAGCGAGTTAATTCCTCGTCGCGGCGCGGTAATTTGGGCGGAACATATTTCATATCTAAGGTTTGTTCATTTTTGAAAACGGATTTCCCAAATATAATATCGCTGATGTTATTGTCGTCCTCTTTAAAGCTCAACCTATTATCTCCTGTGATCCGTCAAATAAAAGGAATGCATCACCTTTAGATATTTTATTTAAATGAAATGTGCTAAATAAATTTAGTTGTTGTGTGTTTTAAAAAAGAGAGTTTTTACGTAAAAAAGAGAGGTTTTACTCAATATGCAGTGTGAGGTTTGAGATGATGAAGAAAGTTGCAATCATTAGTTGTGGGCAAAGCGCATTTGGGTCCTTTGTTGAAAAGACATACGAGGACTTATTTGCCGATGCGTATCTCGAAGCATTAAAGCATGTAGAGAATTTTGAAACGAAGCAAATCGAAGAGGCATTCGTTGGATCCTTGGCGTTTGGGGGTTCACAGCTAGGGAACATGAGCGCCTTGGTAGCTGATGCGATCAAGGTAGTGGGAATTCCCGCCGCTCGCGTGGAGAATGCCTGTGGCTCGTCCAGTTTTGCATTTCGCTATGCATGTTATTCCATTATGTCAGGGCAAAATCAAATTGCTATCGCCGGGGGATTAGAAAAAATGGTTGACATCTCCAAGAAAAGCCGGCTCTGGTGGTTTGGCGTAGCCGGTGATATTAAATGGGAACGTTTGTCGGGAATGACTTTTCCGGGGAATTATGCATTAATGGCAACCCGGCATATGCATGAATTCGGAACAAAGAAAGAAGATATTTCGCGCTGCGCGGTGAAGAATCATAAATATGCGGCTAAAAACCCAAAAGCCCAATTACGCAATGAAATTACCCTAGAACAAGCGATGAATGGGCCCATGGTGGCATGGCCGTTGACGGTATTTGATTGCTGCCCTCTAACCGATGGCGCATCGGTTGCCATCTTATGCGACGCCGAAATCGCCAAAAAGTACACGGATACCCCTATAAATGTTATTGGGATGGGCGCAGGCACCGATTATTTAGCATTATACCGCCGAGCGTCAATAACGCGAATAGAAGCGGCAATCAAGGCGAGTCGTGCGGCATATCGCATGGCGGGAATAGAGGCAAAGGATGTGCAAGTTGCAGAAGTTCATGATTGCTTTACAATTGCAGAGATATTAGCGTATGAAGATTGTGGTTTTTGCAAGAAGGGTGAAGGTGGCTTGTTCAGTCATGAAGGACAATCGGAAGTTGGAGGAAAGATCCCCGTTAATACGGGTGGCGGTTTAAAAGCGAAAGGTCACCCTATTGGTGCCACCGGCGTCTCGCAAATTTATGAAATTTGGAAGCAGCTAACGGGACGGCATCAAAATCAAGTGGATGGCGCAACGATTGGATTAACGCATAATGTGGGTGGTACAGGTAGCGCTGCTGCAATTCATATTTTTCAGAGAGAATAAAAGGAGGTCTTGTGATGGTGAAAATGGAGATTTGTGGATATGGATGTTATGTGCCTCGATTTCGTATTAAACGCGAGGAAATTCAAAAAGTATGGGGATACTTTGATGGTAATATTAAAGAAAAAGCCGTGATGGGTTACGATGAGGATTGCTGTACGATGGCTGTGGAGGCTGCCAAAAATGCAATTGCAAATGCAAGGATAAAACGCGAAGAAATTACGGCAATTACTCTAGGAAGTAGCTTTCCGCCTTATGAATTGAAATCAATGGCAGGCGAACTGGCAATGGCTATTGGAACCTCAATGGATATTCGATTGCTAGATTTTAAGGAATCCGAAAAGGCAGGGACAACCGCTTTATTAACTTGTATGGATATCATTGCTAATAAGGGAGGGAAAGGGTTAGTGATCGGCACCGATGCGCCCGCTGGTATTGCATCGGATTCAATAGAAAATACTTTTGGAGCAAGCGCCGCTGCAATTATTCTTGGTAAAGAAAAGGGAATTGCACAAATAGAAGGATCTACCTCCGCTTCCCTGGAATTCATTGCCGATCGGTTCCGAATCGAGGGCTCATCGACAATTGAGGATTTAGGCATTCCGCAATATCATCAAGCGGATTATACCAATTCGATTCAACAGGCAGTTGAGCATTTATTAAAAGATTTGAACTTAAAAGCAACCGACTTTCGATATTTATTCGTTCAAGGGCATGATATTAGTGAGCCAGGACGCGTTTTGAAAAATATTGGATTTGATAAGAAAGTTTTATACACTGATACGCTCAACCTCATTGGAGATAGTGCTGCTGCTACGCTTTTGACTGGATTGGTCGGCATCTTGGATGTTGCAAAGCCCGGAGAACGGATTCTGTGTGCATCCTATGGGCCAGGAGCAGGCTGTGATGCATTCAGCGTTCTTGTAAAAGAAAGACAAAAGATCATCGAAAATGTGCCAAACTTAGCCACCTATTTGGAAAATAAACTGTATATTGACTTTAATCAATACTTAAAATTCAAGGAATTAATTGAATTAGAATAGGAGGAATGAAAAATGGCTCATGTATCTATCCCGAGTTATTGGATTGCACTCCCCCAGAAATATCGCTTAATTGCGGGTAAATGTTCAGAATGCGGTCATCTAAATTTTCCCCCTGCTACCATCTGCGATGAATGTTCGAAACCAAATACCCAAGAACCGATTGAACTGCCCAGTACTGGCACCATTTATACTTATACGGTCATCGGTCGTGGCGCTGCTCCTCCGGAATTCAAGAAAATGCAGAGTAAAAGTGGAGCCTATGCCATCGCTATCGTCGAACTGGATAACGAACAGAAAAATAGGGTGAACGTGCAACTGACGGACTGCGATCCAAACAAAATTAGAATAGGGGACCGAGTCACCGCCGTCTTTCGAATTATCTATGATCAGGAAGGCGTTCGGCGGTACGGCTTGAAATTTCGACCTGAATTAAAAAATCCCAAATAATCCCTTTTTTTGGAAGTTACTTTTTTTTGAAAAAGCAGTTATCTTTTGCCTTAACTTCTCTTTTTGATCGATTTTCAGACGCCCAGCTCATCGCCGCGGTGCCAAAGATCAAGTTACGGCAAGTCTATTGGGATGATGTGCACGAGGGCGATTCGGTTACTTTTGAAGTGACACTATCTGAAAAGTTAGGGCTGTGGTATCTATTACTTATGGGCAATGGTAATCCCATCCATTTCCAAAAAGTGCTAAAAGGAAAGAATATCGTGCCTAGTGACCTCCTAATGGCATTTATTTCTGCTGTCGGAGGATGTTATTTGGGAGGGGAAAATGTCTTTCTGGTAAAAAAGAAAGAAGCCTTTTTTTATTTACCTGTCTCCTTCGATGCAAATACGCTAATTATTACGGGAGAAGTTATGAGTAAATATACTGAAGAAATAAAGAATAAGGAACGGTACTTTGCTGAATTTAAGCAAATCGTATATCTAAAAGAGAAGAAAAAACTTGTCAAAGTTGCAGAAACAGGGGCCATAGCGGGGATTTTGAAAAAAAGTCGCCCAGTAAATCAACAGAAAAGCGAGTTAATTCCTCACATAACTTTTGAACTCCCGAAACTCTTTACTGTAATAGAGGATCAAGTATTACGAAAGGAATTGAAGAGATCTTACCAACCAAGATCATTTGAGGATGTCCAAATTGGCGACATTATAGAAATTTATCTCCAGGTATCACATAAAATGATCCTTGTATTTGCGCTCTTGAGCGCGGATTATAATCCGTTACATACCGACCCCGAATTCGTGAAGGAGTTGAAAGCCTTCGAGGGGAAAAATATCGCTCACGGGGCATTATTAAACGGATGGTTTTCTGGAATTGGGGTATTGGAATTGCTCGGTACCACCTATCACCTAGTTAAAAAAGATGAATCTACGTTCCAACGGGCTGTTAAAGTTGGGGATACGATTTTGATTCAATTGGAGATTACTGACAAATTTATGAAAAAAGAAAAGGGTAAGCCGACCTTTTATG
>CAYGYC010000369.1:0-4686 GCA_964353755.1 uncultured archaeon
GCACCCAGTTTCATGAATGCATTGCAAGTTGCTATATAAGATATTCCATGTAACGATATTAGCAAACTTGTGGGATTATTCCTCAGTCTGCCCTCAGGTAATGTATGATATAAATAGAAAAAACGTCAGAGAGAGATTTATAACGCCTTAAAATTATAATTTTTTATTTATTTTTTATTTTTTCAGTAAAATAGGAGATTAGTTGATCAATTGCAATTAATTCCTGCGTTTCACGAGCCAAATCGCGAACAATGACTTGTCCATTAACAATTTCCTTCGATCCGACAATAATTACATGATGTATTTTTCTTTCCGCCGCATAAGAGAGAAATTTTTTTAGTCCTTTCCGCCCCACATCAAATTCCGTCGATAAATTATTTTTCCGAAGCAAGTGAGCGATTTTGATGGCTTCGGGCAAAATTATTTCATCGAGACATGTAATCAGTATTTTATTTGCGGAGCTTTTATCGTTCCCTTTGAAAATTTTTTTCTCCATCAAAGCTAAAACAATTCTGTCAATGCCGGGAGCGCAGCCGACAGCAGGCGTTGGTTGTCCATGAAAATTCTCAATTAATTTATTATATCTTCCGCCGCCCCCGACCGCGATGGAAATATCTGGAACAAATATTTCAAAGATCATGCCCGTATAATATTCTAGTCCTCGTGCAAATCCTAAATCACATAAAATTCGGTCTCTATTTCCCGTACTTAAATAGATTGTAAGAATCTCTTTTAAATTTTGTATTTCTATTTGTGCTTTAGGATACGACTTTAATAGATCCGTGGCTTGATCAATGATTTCGTTAATATTTTTCCCCTTTAACTGCATTAGGGTTTTTATAAGCGCTGTACATTCCTCAGATAATTTGGAATCTTGAAAAAGTTGGTACACTTCATCGAGTTTATTCCTATCAATGAGACTAAGAATTTTATCTTGAACCGATTCACCCAATCCCTCCTGTTCTAAAATTTCCCGTAAAATCCCCACATGCCCGACCTTTAATTCGAAATTGGTAAATCCCAGACGGGTCATTAAATCGTCACAAAGTGTTAAAATTTCTGCATCGGCTTCGGGATAATCGGATCCGATTAATTCAAATCCCGCTTGGCGAAATTCGCGATAGCGCCCAAATTGAGGGTTATCATACCGATAACATGGTCCGATATAGCCTAATCGGAGTGGCTTCTTCGCAGATTTCATAAAGTATGTGATATAGACTCTGGCGACGGAAGCGGTCATTTCGGGACGGAGGACAAGTCTGCGCCCCGCTTTATCATCAAATACATACATAGAATCCTTAATTTCTTCACCCGATTTCGCCGCTAATAATTCAAACGGCTCCAAAATCGGCATCGATGCTTCTTGATAATTATAAAGATCGTAAATTTGTCGAACCGTAGTTATAACATGGTTAAATACTGCAAGTTCCTCTGGAAGTATATCTCTCATTCCTTTAACAGTTTGAAACTCCATGAGAATCGGTTCTCCAACTCTTTTTTATTCCAAAGTTCATCCTGTACCTGATTTTTTAATATCTACTTCTTGAGCTTTATAGAAGGTGACTTCACCGATCCTATCCACGACAGCGAGCACCAATTTTTTTCGGTTACTTTTAGCAACTTTTGTGATTCTATCTAAAGCCACTAATTTCAGTGGAGTTCCTTCTACCACGGTATGGACTAAATACTTTGCGGCATCTACCCCAATTTGAGCCCCGCGATCATATACCCGGTAATCAATTTCCGGTCCGTAGCCCGCTCTTACGATATAACCTCGAGAACGGAGATCCTTATAACACAGGTATTTTACCCACAAATCGGGATGAATTTCAATAAATTTCTTAGTAATTTGCGGGAACGTATATTCAACCCCCGTCTTATCCAAAATTTTTATTCTACTCCGCTCGCATAACAATAAAGCTTCGACTGGATCAAGCTTTAGGCTTTCATCATCCTGGAGATGTCCAAAATAGCCTTTTTCATAGATTAATTTGGCTTGCTCTTTTTTAATCCATACGGTATCGCCGTCAAATAAGGCAAAAACTACTTCGACTACTTCTTCTGCTTCTTCTTCTATTTCTTCTCCTTCCTCGCCTAATTCCTCATTTGTTTCCTTTTTCTCACTCAAATAGGATCACCAAATCAATTTTTAAAGAATTTTTTAATATTTTCTTTGTATGGGGGATAAATAATCCCTTTCTCTGTAATAATGGCAGTTATAAGTTCAGGCGGGGTAATATCAAAGGCCGGATTGATCACGGGCACATTAATGGGCGTTATTTGATGACCATCTATGTGCGTAACTTCGCGCTTGTCCCGTTCTTCGATAATTACCTCATTATAATTCGTCTTCAAATCAAAGGTTGATTTGGGAGCTGCCACATAAAACGGTACCTTATGATAGTTGGCTAGAATCGCCACGGAATACGTCCCAATTTTATTGGTTACATGTCCGGTATTTAAAATTCGATCGGCCCCCACGATAACACAATCAATTTTATGATGGGAAAAAACCCATCCTGCCATATTATCTGTAATGACTGTTACGGGAATATTATTCTGCTGAAGCTCAAAAGCGGTCAGACGAGCCCCTTGTAAGCGGGGGCGCGTTTCATCGGCAAAAACTTGAATTTTTTTTCCTTGCTCATGGGCCACTTTTATCACGGCGAGTGCCGTTCCATATTCACCCGAGGTGGCTAATTCCCCTGCATTGCAGTGCGTTAAAATTTTAGCATTATCCTTGATGAGCGCGGCCCCATTCACCCCAATAGATCGATTTATCTCATAATCTTCGCGGGCAATGGTAAGTGCGTCATTTAGTATCTTTTCCTTAAGTTCTTTAACCGTTCCGGCTTGATTCAAGAGATTCATGATCCGCTCGATAGCCCAAAATAAATTAAATGCGGTAGGGCGTGTTTTTCGCAGACGGGTTGCCGCTTGAACCATTTCTGCCTTAAAATCCTCGACTGTCTCTGTCGTTGAATGATAAGCAGTTAACGCTAAACCGAAAGCTGCAGCCACACCAATTGCAGGTGCCCCGCGAATATTCATAACCTCAATGCACTTGGCCACTTCGTCATAGGTCCGGCAATCAATATATTGGACTTTATGGGGGAGACTGGTCTGATCAAGAATTTTAACCGTTCCATCTGAAAAAGAAATCGTCTTCAATTTTGTCATGAACCTAATATTTTATCTGAAATACTCAACAATCAGTTTTACAATTTTTATTTAAATACTTGCTCAATTATTAAGGGAATTATGGTATTGTGCTAGAAAATAACTTTTAAAATGTTTCTTTCAGTTTAAGAAGGTTCCGGAACATTCACTAGCACATCGGGTATTGCCTCTGTAACTGTCTTTATTTCTTTTTTCCAACCAGCCCCTATTGAAACAATAGAAAAAATACCCACTAAGATTGCATTCGATTTTTGCACTAATCGAACCAGTGCGCTCTGAGTAACTCCTGTGCGGATGATATCGTCCACAATTAAGACACGATCCTTGGTAGTTAGCTCATTTTTTGGAAGGTATAATGTCTGGATTACCCCGGTCGTCCGATGCGAAAAATCCACCTCATGAAATTTTGATACCCCTGCTTCCCGCGTTTTTTTCGCCAGGGCTAAATTTACCCCCAATTCCCCGGCTATGAAAGTCGATAATGGAATCCCATCTGTAGCAACCGTCAAAATTCTGGTAATTTTCATGTCCTGATATTTCATTGCCGTTATATTTGCAATTAATTTTAATAATAGGGTATCAGCAACGAGATTAGTATTATCAAAATAACCGTTTTTATCGAATTTTATCCGTTCGCTGATTTCTTTTTTCACATCGAATTTTTTCTTGAAAACTTTCATCAATTCATCGGCGCGCTCTGCGGAAGGAAGTACATGCCCTTTTACATACCTATTTAAAACAGTAATTGGTAGGTTAAGGAGTTTCGCTAAATATTCATAGGTATATCTCTTCTTTAAAATCTTAAGCATATCAATAGCGCGAATGCGATTGTAAACTGCATCTAGATGCGTCGCTTTCAAAATTTTACCTCATCCAGATTTATACTTTATTTATTTCGCTGGAATCTCCCATTTTATTATTATAATTAAGCATTGCTTCTCTTTTTATCTATTGTAATTATTCTAATTTAACTGTAAATTTTGCTTTGGATTATTTATACAAATTTATGTTAATTTCGTTCCCTTAAAAATTTATCAGAAAAATCTCTACAATTCTTTTGACTTTTATGTACATAAAACTTTTAGGAATGCTCCCGTATTCTATTATAATAGCGAACCGGGGTTCCAATAATGCTCTAAAACTCCTGAATAAATTTAGAACTTCGTTAATTAATTAAACTAACCAGAATCTAAATGGTCTCTACATTGTTCTAATTTTACTTATTTCGTAAAAATAATATATTGTAAAAATCCTTTTTAGACTGAGATTGTATGCAAATTAATATTTCCAGTCAAACTACCATTAAAGTTGAGGCAATTACTGACCAAGTGCATTTAAGAATGAATGATCTAATGATAGGAACGATTCCAACAAATATATTTAAAAAATTAATTAAAAACCAATTAGGAATTTCGGAAAGGAATATTCAAATTGTCAATGCTTATACCGATTTGATAATTTCGATTGAAAATGAACCCAATCTACCTTCAACTCAAGTGCTAATTG
>CAYGYC010000370.1:0-4676 GCA_964353755.1 uncultured archaeon
TTCGCCTCGCGCGGCACCTCCCTCAGCGGGAGATAGACCCGCACCGCCTTCTGCAACAGCTCCGCCTGGTTCGCCTCGCGCGGCACCCCCCTCAGCGGGAGATAGACCCGCACCGCCTTCTGCAGCAGCTCCACCTGGTTCGCCTCGCGCGGCACCTCCCTCAGCGGGAGATAGACCCGCACCGCCTTCTGCAGCAGCTCCGCCTGGCCCGCCTCGCGCAGCACCCCCCTCAGCGGGAGATAGACCCGCACCACCTTCTGGCGAAATAACTCCTTCGATCGGAATTGAAAAACAACCTGGTGCAATTAAAACCGAAAGAAGTACTGATGGAGTGGAACTCACTCAAACCGAAAGAGAACTAATTCCTGAAATTAAAAGAAAGGTAGTTAAAGCTCCAAAGAAAGCACTTGGGAAAGGAAGATCAAAAAGCACGAAAAGAGGGAAAATTGCTCCAGCCATTCCAAAAGAAAAAAGGATGGAAGCGATAGAAGACCCGCAGATGGAAAAAGTCAATGGAACTATTAGTGGTAAGGTGAGTTCTGTATCAATTACGAAGGCGGGAGAAGAGACAGGACCTCAAGTAGTAGATATTGGATCTTTAGAGGACATTAAGCAAATTCAAGGTAAAAAGGTAGAATCTGGTAAGAGAAAGAGTCCTACCATAATACAAAATATTCCAGAAGAATCGGCTACGGGTACAAGTCCGCCATCGGAGTTATCAACAACAGAAATTCCTGATTTTGCCAAACGTGAAAAAGAAGAACCCGTGAGTATCAGCAAAAAAACTGCTAAATTGAAAGAAACAATAGTAGAGGTAATAAAAATTGTCGAATCATCAATGGCGGATATAAATAAATTAACGCCGGAATCATTAAAAACGGCTTTACAACTCGTTTATCGATTGCGAGAATTAGAAAAAATGGATATAAGTACAATTAATCCAGCTGAGATACGCCAATTAGCTGATTTAGCAGAATCGGTTAAAAATAACAAAAATATCATTATTATTCAGAAGGAGAAATTAAAACACCTCCAAGATAAATTAAATGAAAGCGCTCTTCTCGCTTTGGATGCTAGATTAGAGTTAATTGGTAAAATCTTCGAGGAATTCGTTGATAATTTAGATTCCATTATTTTACAACTTTCAGGAAAGGGCGAAAAGATGTTAGAGCATTTAGGAAAAAAGGGCGGCAAAGAATTTCGAGCGCGGCAACGAATAAAAAAAGAGGGGAAATCTTTTTCACAACAAATTGATATTCTAAAGAGATTTGGTGAACTTTCTCTAAAAAAGTTTGAGCAAGCAAAACGAGCTTATATCGCCTTTCAAAAGGCACGATCTGAGAAAAAAAGTGATTTAATCAAAAAATTTAGTCAAGAAATTTGTGATTTGATTGGTATAGATCGAGAACATTTCTTAAATTTTACACGAGATCCTAAGTTAAAAATCAGTCTGGATGACCTCTTCAAAATTTCTTAAATTTTACACGAGATCCTAAGTTAAAAATCAGTCTGGATGACCTCTTCAAAATTATAAATTCAAAGGGAAGACGAGCATAAATGAATCGGATTGAAAGAATTAAAAGTGAAATGAATAGAGAACGAATAGAATGCATAATTCTATTTAACTCTAGAAATATTTATTATACTAGTGGGACTGCACAATTCTCCATATGCTTATTACCACTCGATTCAGATCCGAAAATGTTCATCAAAAGAAATTTTGAGAGAGGAAAACGGGAAACCTGGATAAAAGATATTGTCCCATTGAAATCCACTGAAGATGTTCTTACAGAAATAAAAGACCGTAGATTGGACAGGGCAAGAATTGGGATTGAAATGGATTTTGTTCGGGTCAATCAATATTTAAAATTAAAAAAGGCGTTGAACGCCGAATTTGTAGATATCAATCCTTTATTTTATCGGCTTCGGGCTATTAAAGACAGCGATGAAATTGAGTGTTTTAAGAAATCCGCTCGCGCAGCTGAGAATGTGCAAAAGGTCTGTCGAGAAACCCTACGGGCTGGACTCACTGAACTTGATATGGCTGCCGAAGTGAGCCGAGAATCGAAACGCAATGGATCTTGGAATCCAGTTACCAATTTTGCCTGGGATGCAAATGGCTTTGTCCTTGCAAGTGGAGAGAATTTATATACTCCGGGAGATTACCCGATCTTATCTGGAACAGGATTATCAAATGCCACGCCTCGTAGTGCTTCAAATCGGCTATTAAAAGAGGGGGATATATTTGTCTTAGATTATGCTACCAATGTCGAAGGATATCATGCAGATCATGCTCGCACCTATTTCGTGGGTAAACCCTCAGAAAAATATAAGAAATTGTATAAACTTGTCTCGCATGCCTTGAAGATTATTGAAAATCAAATTTTAGTAGGAAAAGAGATTGGACTACTTTTTAAAGAAATAAAGCAAGAGATGGGAGCATTTCAAGAATATTTTCAAGGATTTAATGGCTATAAACAGGGACTAGGCCATGGGGTAGGTTTGGAATTAGATGAACCCCCTGCAATTGTAGAAAATAATAGCCAAAAATTCCAAGAGGGGATGGTATTAGCTTTTGAGCCCAAATTAATCATCCCAGGCTGGGGGGCTATTGATTTCGAGGATACCGTTCACCTCCAGTCAGATTCTACAGAAGTCCTGACTAAAAGCCCGTTTGAAAAGTATTAAAGTTTTTTAGATGACTCTTTAAATAGAATTTGAGATTAAAAATAAGAGGAGATAAGGTCAAAATGATTATATTAAATTTTTAATGCCATCATGTGGGCATCTTCGCCGTCGCGGTAATAGGCCTCTAAAGATTTAATTTTTTGAAAGCCATGCTTTTCATACATAGCGATAGCGTTCAAGTTGGAATAGCGTACTTCCAAGATAAATTCATTGGCGCCATAATCTTCTTTCATGGATTGCATCCCTTTAAGCAGAAGATTTTCGCCGATTCCTTGCCGCCGAGAGGATTCCAGCACGGCAATACTGACTAAATGGGCTTTTTTTGTCCAGCGTAGTGCAAAATTGGATAAACCTTTCTCCAATCGCCACATACAATAGCCACAGATGGTGGGATTATCGCTTTCTGCAGTGGACACTTCGGCCACTATAAAACTTTTAGGATATTTATAATAAATGCTCATAAAGAAAAAACTGGGGTAATTTTCCGGGAGGGAAACCCGATTTATGTCGACTACAGTGTCTAAATCCGATTCATGGAATTCGCGGATTTGAAAATTCCTTTCTCTCTTGTCGGTTTCGGGCATTCTTTCAACTTCTTATCGATTCTTGAATACCTTTATCAGCAAGTTATCGATTTCAGACACTTACCTACAACACTTACCGAATAATGAAATTTGAATATCTCCTAATGAAGTTTTCCTTCCTTTTCGGAGGTTGACTTGATTTCCTTGGAATAAGACCAGATACTTTTTCTACGCACGACATTTCGTATCGTTCTGAGTTGCGCCGAAAATATGGTAAATCCACCATTTTAATTCTAAAGGAAATTATACACTCTGCTTTTAAATCTTACTTGTTGAATAAAAAAAGAAAATAAAAAATAATTTAGAAAATATAAAGAATATTTCCATCGTAAAAACAGCCAAACCTTGTCGAGATAATCGCATTTAATATTTAAATAAGCGCATTCTTTTATATGTAAATAGGTAATATATATGCGGAATATAAAGGGGCTTAAATCAGCTGGAAAGGTAACTATTGGGAGTAGCCGACGGGATCAGGAGAGGGTCATTGCAGAATTGGAGCAACTCTGCGGATATGCCCTCCCGCAGAGAACTTCTTTGACGGCTGATGAACCAGGATGGACCTCGAACGGAACCCATATCACCGGGCTTAGTCTTTGGAGGGGCAATTTATCAGTACTCTCTCCGCTTATTAAGCAGCTCACATCCCTTCAGACCTTATATTTAGGGCAGAACGAGTTGCAGACGCTCCCGGCGTTCATTGGCGACCTACAAGCGCTCCAGACCTTCTCACTAGAACAGAACGAATTGACGGCGCTCCCGGCAACTATGGGGCAGTTATCCTCGCTCCGTACCCTTAATCTACATTCTAACCGATTGTCAACATTTCCAGAAACCCTAGGTGAACTGCAAGCGCTCCGCACCTTAAATATCAGCTACAACCCAATTCTTGCACCACCGGATTGGGTGAGCCGTTTGGGCGCCCTCGAAACCTTAGACCTCTCAGGTTTAGGGTACGGTAAAGGAGCCGGCACGCTGCCCGACTGGTTAGCGGACCTCCCCGCCTTGCGCACACTCTGCCTTAATGATAATCAACTCCAGACCTTCCCAGCAGTCATTCTCCAGCTCTGCGCGCTCCAGACCCTCGAGTTAAACGATAACCAGCTAACGACCCTCCCTGAAACACTCGGGCAACTCGTCACCTTGCAAACCTTGAAATTAGGGCGCAACCAGCTCACCAAAGTCCCAGCCTCGCTTCACGAGATCCCCTCGCTCCAAGTATTGAGCCTTGGGGGTAAAATCGCGGAATTACCCGACTGGATCGGGGATTTCTCTGCTCATGCAGACCCAAGACCGGAATCCCCCGCGCATGCTCCTGACACTGGGGATGGACCTCGACCCGGATCCGCAATTCCAGAGGGAATACATTGATAGATTAATCAAAAACCGGGAGCGGGTGATAAA
>CAYGYC010000371.1:0-4655 GCA_964353755.1 uncultured archaeon
AATACTATGCAAGAGATGACCTTTCTTATGGGAAATCAAGATTTTCGAGACAAATTATGGAAAGCTGCACAAGGAATAACTTTCAACGATGTTATTTTACTTCCGGGATGGACTACAATTGAACCGAGTGAAGCGAATGTTTCTACTGATATTACGTCACGTATTCGGTTAAAAATTCCGTTTGTATCAAGTCCAATGGATACGGTCACCGAGGAAGAAATGGCTATTGCACTCGCCCGTCAGGGTGGCATTGGATTCATCCACCGCAATTGTGATATTGAAAGCCAGGTAAAAATGGTAAAACGCGTAAAAAGAGCGGAATCTTTTATAATGTCAGATGTTATTACCATTACAGAAGATAAAACCGTTGCTGAAGCTACCGGTATTATGAAAAATGAAAATATTCACGGCTTACCTGTGGTGCGTAATGATGAACGCAAAATTATTGGAATTTGTACTTGGCGCGATGTCCGCTTTGCCGATGAAAATCTTTTAGTCAAAGATATTATGACCAAAGATGTCATCACGGCCCCTAAAGATATCTCTGTGGATGAAGCAAAGAAACTCTTGCATAAATATAGAATTGAAAAATTACCAGTTATCGATGATGATGGACAATTAATCGGATTGATAACCATTAGAGATCTCCTCTTACGAGGAAAATTTCCCAATTCCTCGCATGATGAGGAAGGAACGCTTTTATGTGGTGCTGCCATTTCGCCTTTTGATTTGGACCGGGCAAAAGCCCTCGACCCATTTGTAAATATCTTCATTACCGATGTCGCCCATTTTCACTCAGAGAATTGTTTCAAGGCGTGTAAAATTCTATTAAAAGAACTTGAGAAGCCGATTATCGTAGGAAGTATTGGGACATATGAAGCGGCAATTGATTGTATCACGAAATTAGAGGGTATTCAAGGATTACGGGCAGGAATTGGGTCCGGATCAATTTGCATTACAGGGGTAATAACGCGTGCGGGATCTCCAACGCTCTTTGCTACTGCCTCTTGTGCCGATGCCATCCGTGAAACAGGCGCAAACATACCTATTATAGCAGATGGTGGGATTAAAAATCCAGGTGATGTCGCTTTAGCTCTTGCGGTAGGGGCTTCTGTCTGCATGATGGGAAATGTCTTTGCAAGCACTAAAGAAAGTCCAGGTCGATTAGTGGGTATTGAAGGGCGTTATTATAAACAATACTACGGAATGGGATCCGAAGCGGCAAAGCAGAAACGCTATGCCCTTGATCGCTACAGTCGACCTTCCAAGGTTATTGCCGAAGGCGTTGAAGGTTGGGTTCCTTACCGTGGTCCCTTAGAAGAAACTATTCAGGAATTTATTGGTGGGTTACAAGCAGCCATGGGATATGCTGGTGCTCAAAATATTCCTGAAATGTGGGAAAAAGCCAAGATCGCCTTTATTACTCCCGCTGGAGCTAAAGAACTTGCACCCCATGATATCTTTTTGCCTGGAGGAACTGAACCCAAAAGTTAATCCGCAAAAAACTTGCCAAAGATTTCTGGATATACCCGCTTGATTATAATGTAATTCTTCGATTGGGTTTGGATAATGGCGCGTGCATAATAAAATTGCTTTTCCTCTTTCGTGGTATCGATAATCTTAAATTTCGAATTTTTGGGGTTTAAGGTGACCGTATATATTACCGGAATTTGTTTAACTTTCAACTCTATAGCTTCTGGAACTCGGATGATAACCCCACCGAGTTCTTTTCGGTAGCAATACAGATCGGTATAAAGTGCCTTTATACGTCGAGTTCCTCTTTTTTTTGTATCCGATACCACTACGAGATTAAGTAAATCAAATGGATTTAACAGAATCTTCTGGAGATCCTCTCCAGATATCCAATCTTCCGTTATATATGGAAAAGTTTCAAAAAATAGTAATTTATTTATATCACCTAGTTGTGCTATTTGCATATTATATTTTTCAATAGTTTCCATATCCTTCAAAGTATGAGCCTTCGTGATTAAATTATGTATTTCGGCAGATAGCGGGGTATTATAAGCACCAACCGCGTAAAAACTCCTTTCCAATTTATTATATATATCAGAACTAGATTGTTTCTCATCTAAGAAAATTGCAAGTTCTAAAGCTTCATTATACAGATGAATGGCGATCTCTGGCTTCCCTTTCATATAAAAATTATCGCCAAATTCATGAAACATTACTAGGGCTTCCTTCTCATTAGTAGGAATGAGTTGGGTGACTTCTGTTATTGTAATATTTGCCATATCAGCTTTACCGAATAATAATTCTGAAATCGCTTTTCCGGCTAAACACATAATTTGATAACCAGGAAAATTATATTTCGCCCCCAGATCGCTGGTGATGGTGAAATTTTGAATTGCATCTTGATAAGCATCATTATACAGGCAGGTGATACTTTTTAAATAACTTGAAATCAACACTTTTTTACCTTGTTCGGCTATAGCGCTAAAAGTCGATGTTGAACTAAATCGTTCAATGGATTGGTCTAATTGCATTAAGTTTAAATGGGAAAGGGCGGCAAGAAATTCAAAATTTGCAATGAAATTTGCTAATAAAATTTGCATTCGATTTTTTCTTTGCTTTTGTAAACTTGCAGAAGCTAAAAGAAATAGATCATTTAATTTCTTGATTGTTGCGAAAATCTTTGTTTGCGCGCTCATCAATTCATCCTTTGCAATCTCTTCTTGAATGATCTTTAATGCTTCCTGTGCTTGTATAATCCCATTAAGAAATGCTTCATACTCCTGAATTAAAGCGAATTCGGATTCCTCGATTGGTTCGCCCGCAATAAACTTATTAATTAAAGATATTTCTTTTAATTCAAGATCGGCATCTAGTTTTTCTTCCCCTTTTCCAATAGGAATAATAGGTTGACTCGCCACGCTTAATGCCTTTTCAATTAACCAGGTGAGATGTTCACTAGATTCGCCTGCACCTTCTTCTTCTGCCATTGCTTTTTGAAGTTCATAATTCATAAGCCTTTTTCTTAAGCTTTCAAAATAATCCCGACTATCCTTTACTTCGAGATTATTAATAATTTCTAATAAGAAACTGCTTGGCGGAAGGCCTCTCAAATTTGGGAAAAAATCTTGAATAAACCGCAGATATTTATGATCGGGACTTACCACCGTTAAATCATAATCCGGATTCACTTCTTTTAAGTATTTAATTAGTACAATCAATGACAATTTTGCATCAGAGGGTAATCGACGCGGATCCACGCCCTCTTTCAATGCATCAATATCCTTCTGATCCGTTTCCCGATAACCTATAAAATCTCTGATAATTCCTTTCATTGGCTCATCTAATGGCAGTTCCTGAATACATAGTGCGGTGGTAAAGACGGATATCCCGCTATCAATAAAGTCGCCAAATCGGACAAAAGGAATTTTACTCTGTTCGAGTTCATAGAGATAATTCAACACATCCTCATCTATTACATAAAATCCCACTTTTTTTGCTTCGTAAACTTCTTTTGTTTTCTTTGCTTCTTTTATAGACATATTGGCTTCTTTCGCAAACTTTTCTATAAATTGCCGAATAGTTAAGGCGATATCTTCGATTTCATCTCCAAAATCTTCCAATTTGGTAGAATCATATTCGTAAAATGCCATAAACCCGTTTTCCACTTGGCTTATTTCTGATGCTACTTTTTCAAGTAAAGCATGGACGGGATCTTTGTTTTCAATGGTGAAGTCTGGAGGGAGGATGATACTTAATAGTAGCATCTCCTTTTTGCCTCGCGCCCATTCGGAAGGGACTTCAAGGTATAAACTCACAGTTTTAAAATCAGCGGCTTCATAGAGAAAAAATTTCTGCTTGACTAATTCTGAAATATTTAACAGATTTGCCACAGATTGCGCAATATTCTTATCGATATCTTCAGGTACGGTGTGAAATATTTGCGGTCCTCGAATGGTATTAAAATAATTTAAATTTAAATGAACCATGACCTATTCCCTTTTTTATTCAATTACTAATTGCCTTATTTTTTAAGCTTTTAGATTGTTTTTGCATTTAAACCTTATCTATTGACCGTGTTTGAATAAACCGGTAATGTTAATTCTTCATATACCTTTCCTATTGAGCTATATAAAATCATTGTTATCAATGAGTTAGAATCCCTCTCGACTGAGCAAGAAATCTTCCAGGAGATTATTTCCCTCTTGCATTGCTATGCAATGGCGATTTACTCGCGTCGACGGCGCGCCTTCACGAAAAAAAAGCCCGCGGAATTTGAGCAAGAAATCCCTCCTTCGCTTTCTTAACACTAAAAAGTATATCACCCTCGAATCGCGAAGCCGCAGCCCCCGTCATCAATGCTTCCGCTGCCCACCTTTTATCAACATCTTATAATAGTCCTTTATCCCCTTAATAACACAATGTCCCCTAGAATGGGATCACACAAAAAATTTGGGACGCTATCCTCCACGGGGCGCCCGTTTGAGCGACTCGGGATCTCTAGCAATAAAAGTGAACCGTATGCGATACCAAATCAAAGATTTAACGCCCGATTCTACCCGCATCGATATCGTGGTGAAACTGATCCGGCAATTCCAACCGCGGCAAGCCCAGGGGCATGTCGTTGTCACTTTTCTGGTCGCCGACCCCACCGGCCAGGTTCCCCTCCCTTTCTGGGATCGCGA
>CAYGYC010000372.1:0-4644 GCA_964353755.1 uncultured archaeon
ATAAAGCCTCTAAAATTGTTGACTTACCTGAATTATTTCTACCTATCAAGATATTAAAAGCAGATAATTCTATAGGATTCTTACACTGCTTTATACCTCTAAATTCTTTAATATTGAGACTTTGAACTAGCATGAACATTCCCTATCTCTAGTACTATTTATTTTTGTTATCATTAAATGAAATCTAATTAATAAAAATAATTCTAATTCGTAAATAATATGTTTTAACGAGGTCATATTAATTTTATCTTTTATTAACTACAGGAAGCCTTTATGAATCGAGGGATAAAGTGGTTAAGCCAAATGCTAAAGAAAGCTTCAATTGGCCAATATATTCTCGCACCATTAAAACTCTATAGAGAGCATTAATCAACATTGGTGGTTATTTTTTAAAATTAATCTCCCGTACTATTAAAAGTTCTTTAATTGCTTGCAGGACTTCCATGAGAAGTGTTTGAATTTCTGATTTGATATCAAAGTCCGGAATAGATTCTTCGTTTAGATTCAGCTTGAACTTGGGACTTGCAACTCTTCAAAATGCGGAATAGTAATTTCGGGGAAATTAAATTTTTTAAGTTTGGATCGCACCCGCTCCGAGTTCCGCGGGAAAAAGCGTTCGTAGAAATAAATAGGAATCGCAAGAAGTCCCGTTACAATAAAGGGCAGAAAAATTAATATGATCGGCGTAAGTATTGCGGGATCTCCGGGCGGAATAACCAGTAAAGTTCCCCCCACATATCTTATTAAGGTAATAATAGTTGAGAAGCCCGCATACCCGAGTAAAATATGATGATATATGGAATGTACTCCTTGAATATCTACTGGCATGCGGTCCTCATGAAAAACTCGATAGGAAACTACCCCGGAATCCTCCAATTGCCAAATTGGGAAAAACAGAATAATAGTCACCGAACAAAGCGCAAAAGTCCCGAGAAAGGTTGCTTCTGCCATAAACAAAATCTCCCGCGGATCCCCGAGCCCAATGAAAAACTTCCGAAAGAGATCGGCAAACCCCATTTCCACCAGTAAAGCACTTATACTGAACGAAAACAAACTTACTATTAACGCGCGATAAAATAATCGTCCGGCTTTCACCGTAGTGCCTACTTTAAATAAGCCATATTTCGAGGGTCTCCGAAACAGCCAATACAAGAATTTATGGAATTTGATATACGCCACGACCAGATATGGGGCGATCGCGTAAAAAAGGAAGAAAAACCCGATAGGAATTACATAAAGTAAAATACAATCCGTATATAACGGACCCGGAATGATTATTATAAAATCTTTTACATATTCCTGCGGGATTAACGTGGCTCCATGTAAGTGAATCTCGCCTAATGCAATTATTATCCCATACAGTATCAGTGATAAAATGAAGGCCGCTTGAATCGTTATGTATTTTCTTTCCATAACACCACTATCTCCGCAAGTGAATTAAAGTGATTGAATTCACTTTCTATTACAGTTAAAAAAATATTAAAGTTTTCTTATCCCGTGCGTTTAATGATGTGATAGCCAAATTTGGTTTTGATCGGTTGTGAGATATCTCCTATTTTCATGCCATATACTGCCTTTTCGAATTCTGGGGCCATATCCCCGCGTCCAAATGCACCCAGATCGCCGCTTCTCTTCTTTGAAGGACACGAAGAATATTCCAGGGCTAACTTGGCAAAATCTTGCCCCTCATCAAGCTTCTCCCGAACATCTTGGGCGATACTTAACTTTTCCACCAGAATATGGGACGCTTTCACTTGGCCGGCTGGCACCTTTCCGCTTTTCTTCGCCATCTGTTTGGCTTGCTCTTTTTTCTTACCCATTCACTTCACCTAGGTTTTTAGCAATACTATAATTTTTATATAGATTAATCTTTTTAAAACGCGTATGAAAGTTACTGCGATCGCATGTTCTAACATTGCCCCAATTAAATATTGGGGTAAGCGAGATGAGAAATTAAAGCTCCCCCAAAATAATAGTATCTCTATTACGTTAGACAATCTGCAAACAACCACAACGGTTGAGTTTGATCCTAAGTATAAAGAAGACAAATTTGTTATAAATGGGACTGAAGTACAAGCCAATGAGAATTTAAAGCTGAAAAATTACGTAGATTATTTAAGACAAGTAGGAAAAAGTAAAGATCCCGTGAAAATGCACTCGGAAACCAATTTCCCAATGGGGGCAGGGTTGGCAAGTTCAGCGAGTGGATTTGCTGTCTTGGCGGTGGCGGCGACCAAGGCGTTGGGATTAAATTTTGCGCCGCGGGAGTTATCCATTCTGGCCAGGCGCGGGTCAGGATCAGCCAGTAGATCCCTGTTTGGTGGTTTTGTAGAATGGGCGAAAGGCGAGAAATCGGACGGGTCGGATAGTTATGCGGTTCAAATTGCGCCCCCTACGCATTGGGATATTCGCCTATTAATCGTTATTTCTTCCACCCGGGAAAAATCAGTTTCGAGTACAAAGGCGATGCGCTATACGGTTGAAACTTCACCTTTTTACAAAGGGTGGTTAGATTCAATTGACAAGGATTTAGAAATGGTGCGCCACGGCATCTTAAAAAAGGATTTTAAATTGGTCGGAGAAACCGCCGAACGGAACTGTCTAAAAATGCACGCCCTTATGCTCGCCACAACTCCCTCTCTCCTTTATTGGGACCAGAAAACGCTCCATTTAATAAAAAATATTCAACAATGGAGGACTGAGGGGTGCGATTGCTATTTCACGATCGATGCTGGTCCAAATGTGGTGATCCTATGCACCAAACAGCATGAATCTGAGATTAAAAACCGAATTCTAGTTCTGAATAATGTTCAAGATGTTATAAATTGTAGTCCCGGTCCTGCTCCTTCATTCACGGAGCGGCACCTATTTGAATAATCCGTTAGAGGTTACCACGTGTTAATCCGAACATCAGCTCCCCTAAAAATTGTCATTGCCGGCGAATGGGCGGTTCTAGAACCTGATTCCAGTGCGATTGTAGCAGCCATTAAGAACCGCCTGTTCTGTGAAATAGAACCGAATCCCCGCCCAGAAATAGAAATCTCGCTCCTAGATTTTAATATCCAACATATCACTGCAATATATGAGAATAATGAATTAGTTTTCACTCAAAGGCTCTCTCAAGAAGAGTTAGATTACCTAAAACTCATCAAGTTCGCTATTGAAAGCACCTTATTCTTCTATAATGTGTTTAAACCGTTTAAAATCCGCACATGGTGCGAAGTTCCAGAACGATTTGCCTCCTATTCGGAGAAAAAAATAGGCCTGGGAAGTTCCGCCGCGGTTATTGTCGCCATCCTTGCGGCAATTCATGCCTTTTATGGTATTCCCATGACCTCGAAAACGGAAAAGGAAAAATTATTAAAATTAGCATTACTAACGCATTTTATCATCCAAAATATGAGTGGGTCGGGAGTTGATATTGCCGCGTCGTTCTATGGGGGAATCCTCCAATATACCCGATTCGATCAAGAGTGGATCCTTGAAAAGATCCAAGATAATTCTCCCCCCGAGGTATATATGGAATGTAATTGGCCTAATCTAAATACTAATCTGTTACCCGCCCTACCAGATCTGCAATTACTACTAGGATGGACGCAAATTCCTTCTTCAACATCGTTATTAATTTCCCAAATGCACAATTTTAAAACTACCAATTCGGCTATGTATCAGGAACTTATCTCTCAAATTTCTGACCTGGTGAAAGATCTGTCTAAGGCATGGAAGAAAAAAGATAAGAAACGGGTGCTTGCCGATATTAAAATCAATGAGATGTATTTAAGCAAGTTAAGCGAATTTTCAGGAATTCCCATAGAGATAGATCAGCTAAAACTGCTCTGTCACATAGCAGATGAGTTAGGCGGTGCCGGAAAACTATCGGGAACAGGCGGAGGCGATTGCGGAATCGCCCTGTGCTTCAAGGAAGAGATTGCCCAGAAAATTCTCCAAGAATGGGAAAAATATGCTATTCTCGGAAGCAAGGTAGAGATTGATTATGAGGGGTTAAGGATCGAATTCATAAAACAATAGAAACCTTTGATCCGCGAGATTAAGACCATTCGACCATTATTATTTCTAGGCCGCTACCAGTTCAACGAGGAATTCGGCAATTTTTTTTGCCACATTCACGTTTAAAGTGGTCTCCGCTCCCTGAAAGTTAAAAAACGCGTTCCATTCCAATACATAAAGTTTTTGGGTATTAGACAGCAAAAAATCGACCCCTACCAGATCCAACTTGGTTTTTCGGGCGATTTTTAGAGCAATGTCCTTCAGTTTTCTCAATACAGTTGGATTGACATGAAAGTCATCTAATGCTTTTATTTGTCCCCCTGCATGAATGTTGTATCGGAAATCGCTTGGATTCATTCTCGCGTACTCAAGGATATTTTCTCCATTTATCACGATTGCCCGGATGTCGTACCCCGGATTGGGAATAAATTCCTGTAAAAAGAGAATTCCGTAGCGGGTAAGTAAGTCCTGTAACGTGGTGGAGAGTTGCAGATTATTCTCTACGCGTTGAATACCCTGACCGAGTCCTAAAGCAATCGGCTTAAAAACGCACGCATGTTGCTGAACAAATTCTACGGCTTGGCTAAGATTCCGGGTAATCACTGTTTGAGGCATAAGAAACTCCTGGTGCAGAGA
>CAYGYC010000373.1:0-4635 GCA_964353755.1 uncultured archaeon
TTTCCATCCGATTATAGCCAAAGGATCGTCCAATCCCGCGGCAGCACTCCCACTTTTCTTTTAATATTTTAGGAGGTACAATATATTCCAAAGTTCGATAATCATGAATCACGGGGAGGGGATTTCCAGCACCACCTTTTTTAAAAGCCCTGCGTTGTGCCCAATCGGCTAATTTCCGGGCTAAACTGAAATGTTTCATAAGCCAGAGTAGCCGGTTCGAAAAAACTAACCACCGATCGTTAATAAGGCCATTTTCAACCGTATTATAATAATGGGCAATGATTTCATACAACTTTCCGTAGGGAGGATAGCCGATATCATTCCATAAAATGTCAGGCTTCCATTGATCGATTATTTCGTAATAGTGGTGATCTATATATTCTGAAAAAGCAGGGTCCGCGGGAACATGGGCAAAGGCATCACTGGCAGCTTGCATTATATAGGGATTCCATGTATCATCCATGACGCACAAGTGATAGATGCCCAATTTTATTCCTTTCGACCGGACAGCAGCTGCTAACTCACCTACTATATTCCTCGTTGCACACCAATTTGCTTTTTTGGGATTCGGATACTTACTCGGCCATAGCAGAAAACCATCCATGTGGTTAGCGGTTAGAACGATATAGCGGGCATGTATCTGTTGAAATAACGTTGCCCAGGATTCCGGATCCCATTTCTTTATGCTTTCATTAAATTCGGTCGCAAACTGATCGTAGGAGGCATTTTCGCCGTAAGTTTCCCGGTGATATTTGTGCGTGGGACTGCCTTCAATTTTCATGGTATTAACATACCATTCGGCATAAGGATTATTTTTTAAATAGGTTTTATAGCCATACTTATCAATAATTTCACTGATATCGCCTAGATCCGTTGGGGCATAGGCCGGGACTGCATAGGGGCCCCAGGTAATGAAAATTCCCAATTTGGCATCCTGATACCATTGTGGAACTTCATGCCTTCGCAGTGATTTTTTGGTGGGTTGAAATGGCATTTTCTATTTCGCCTTCTTTGTAAATTAATCTGAAATCCTTTTGCTTAAGGGACTTACGAATACTTTTCCTTTCTCCATCATAAAAACATATAGTTTAAATAAATTAATGAAAATAACTCAAATTTAGCATTACACTGAAAAAAACAGATTTAATTGAAAATTGATGAAATAAAAATAAAAGAGATAAAATGGTGAGAAAATGTTACAAGTGGACTTCTTTTGGACGTTTGCAATTGGTGCAATGTTTGCGGTTGCAGCGGCAAGAGGGTTAAAAGAAGAAAAGTCTATATGGGTCAATAAATACTTTATTACTTTGATTCTTTTCATGGCGGTATTCTTTGGCGCTACGGGAATGGTGCTGCTCTGGAATTTTCCTCACTGGGAGACAATGCAAGTTTTTGATTTTCATGGGCAAATTCCGTTATGGTTCATTCTTTTGTGGTTCGTCACTAATATAACCAATCCGATTATCGCGTACTACTGGAGTTGGCATCTTATTAAGAAGGATCAAACCTATGAGGCGTTCCTCCTGAGCCTCGCCGGCTACTTCGTGTTCTTCTTCGTGCTGGTCTTTGGCTGGGACGGCACGGGATGGCAGCGGTTCTTATACGATCCGACGATGCATGGGTGGAGTATTCTAACGCCATCTGTGGGATTGTGGACTTCTGGGATTACTGATGGGTTGGCATGGTTCGGTAGCAATGTCGCGATTACGCTCTACATTTTAGGTGTGGTATTTCTGACGCCTCACTTCTATATTTGCTGCAAATGGGCGGTAGATGGGTTAAAAGCTGACCCAGCGGTGAAAGATAAAGTACCCACGAAAGGATTGAAAGCATACATTCCGATCATTGTGGGCGCACTCATTGGTGTGGGGCTCGCCTTCCTGCTCGTATTGGCAAGTGCAGGCATCGGCTGGGGGCTTAATAGCATTGGGTTAAATCCACCCATTATTGGCGGTTTGATCGGCGCTGCCATCGTCCTCGTACCCGTCTATTTTTTTGGCCTGCGGCGAGGCAAGATCTTCCACAAACTGTTTGATAAGACGTTCAATCTGAAATAAGGGACACAATCGAACCCCTTTCCTTTTTTTTCTTTTTCTTTTTTCGGAGAAGAAAAGATTAATTCCTTAAAAAAGTATAAGTAAAATAGTTTTCAATTTTAATGCAATCAGTCCGAGAAGGTGAGACCGTGGGAGATAATGACGACTTTGGAAGTGAATGGGAAGGAAATCAGTAAATCAAGCCATGAATTAGAAGACTGGGCATTTGATACGCAAGAATTAAGCAGAATATATCCATCAAATCTATTTCAAGGCAAGACTGATGGCAAAGTGATTCAAGGACGCTGGACAGTGCCCCAAGCAACCCCGCAAGGGCAGGTATCCTCTGCCCTTCGAGACCATAATGGCGTCATCGTGGAATGGAATTTGAAAAAGATAACTACTTAAAAATTAAGTGGCTTTTCTTCTTTTTTGGGCATTGTCCAAGATTTTTTCCATAAAAGCGGTTTGTTTGGACCAATCACATTCAATGGCTTGTTCGGGGCAATACAGATCGCAGAGATAACAGCGATCACAATCCTTTACCCAACGAGGGTAGGGATCTAATACGATAGCATCAACAGGGCAACGGTCAGCGCAGGTTCCACAACAACTACACTTTTTTTGATTTAGATGAAATTCAGAGAACCATTTTTCCATAAAGGGATTGGAGCTTCCTTTCCATCCATCTTTCGCCCAAGTATTATCCTTGGACCAGAAATCAGTTTTCTCCGGGCTAGTGGGATCCAAGGCTTTTGCGAGTAAAAGCCGCCCCCAGTCACGGGCTTTGACCAATTCGTTGTCGGTGGGGTGTCCAATACTTCTGGGTAACGCGGATTGCTCAAAATGACTGTAACAGCGATGTTGATCGAGCCCTATCCACTTATCTGACCCGTCAATAATCACAATCCCCTTTTTATCAAGCACCTGCTTAAGTTTAAAAAGAGTAGCTCCCGGGTTGCCGCCGCTTGTGCAAAATAAGAACCCCTTGGTATGATTTAAGTAAGGGAACGATTCTAAAATTTCAAAGAGGTGGTGGGGTGGGTAGAAATAATACACGGGGGTCCCAAAGCCAAAAAAACTATACTTTGTAAAATTGAAACGGCGGATTAATTCTAGATCGGTTGCCAGCTTGGTAAATTGTACTAAATCGCAGGTATGGCTTCTCTGGGTCAGCCCCTCGGCAATGTTTTCTGCGATTTTTTTTGTAGATCCTTGCTGGGAGAAATAGAAAATACACGATTTCATTCTATCAACTTGGAAAGTCAAGGCAGAAAAATTTTTCTGAGGGGCAGAATCGCAGATCTTTCGTTTATTTAGAATCCGTTCAGTTTTATAGTTTTGATTTCATTGGCAAGTTTATGAAGCAGTATATCGCACCGCTCTCCAAACGGCTCGAACGCTGTCAAATTATGTTGAATTTCTTCCATTACTTCCTTATAACAGTCATGAAATTCGCGACTAATATTTGTAGCGACTTTTTGTAGTACTTTGGATTGCACTTCAAAGTCGATCTTCTTATCGATTCGGGTTACAAGTAAAGTGGTAAATTTGAAGGGAGTATCTTCCATGTAATGAAAAGTAAAGAGGATCTCGTCAAATAGAATAAGATCGCAGTTTCTAAGAACCAAATGCGAATTGAAAAAGTTGATAAAACTGTGAAGAATGCTCGTATTTAACAGGTTTGATACAATATTATCTGCCAGGTTTTCGTATTCTTTGAAGAAAAGCGGCTGGCCCGATTGACTTTGGAAGATCCAAATTTTTAATATTCTCATTCACGAAGCTAAAGAAAATACCGCTTTAAATAACTTCATAATTTTAGAATATTATATAACAATTTTTACGAAAGTTTTACGAATTAGGATTTAACAAAAAGAATTTAATACAACTCAAAAAATATTAAAACAATGAATTCAAAAAGGGGAGTTATATGATTTTTGAAATGAATTTGATTTTAATTAGTATATCGTTAGGTCTAATCGTAATCCTTTCTATTTTGATTTGTTGGGGATATCTGAAACATAAGACCATTATTGAGAAGTACGCAGTATTTTTTCAAATGTGCTTAACTGCGGGACTAGTTCTTTTTTTAATTAACCTCCTATTTCCCGTGTTACTTATCTATCAAATAATTTTATTGGTAGATGGAATTACTTTTATAATAACCATTTTTGGGTTCTATAAATTGTTAGAATGGAGTGGTGAAATACGCCCAAAAAAAGAGAAATACTTGATGGCAGGTTATCTTATTATCAGTATTGCTGTTACGCTGACCATAGCCCTTGTGAATATAACACCCCAAGTACTTGAAGGGCATATCTATTTTGGATTAAATTTTGAGCTGGTCATAATTCTGATGTCCAGCATCTATATATTGCCTCTCATCTTTCTTGGATCAATTACCATTAGGAAATTACTCCGCGTATATGAGAAACGGCTTCAGTATCTATTAATAGGCTATTTATCGACCATGATTTATTTTCTGGTCACGACCTATTTTGTGGTATTCTTTGTAGAATTCGAAATCCGAGTGATTATGTGTGGTCTGCTAATCATGGCCTTGATTATAGGGATAATCCTCAATAGGGTCTATCCG
>CAYGYC010000374.1:0-4632 GCA_964353755.1 uncultured archaeon
TTAATTAAGGCGATCGTTTTTTTCATAGGTTCAAAGGCAGCGGTTAAAAGCCCTGTTAAGCCGACAACATCGGGCTGTATTTTTTTAATAGCTTCAAGAAATTTTTCGGGGGAGACATCGACCCCGAGATCTTCGACAATATAGCCATTGAATCGCAATAAATCAGCCATAATATTTTTTCCGATATCGTGAAAGTCACCCTGAACGGTGCCCATAACAATGGTTCCTTTTTGTTCTTCGCGTTCTTTCGCAAAATAAGGTTCTAATTTTTTAGTGACATCCTTAAAAATCTCTGCGGCAAACACTAAATCGGAGAGGAAATATTCTTCCTTTTCGAAAAGTTCTCCTATTTTTGCAAGTCCCTCCTTTAAGTCTTCTAAGATTGCCATTGGGTCTCTCTTTTTTACTTGTTCATCAACTAAGGCAATAACTTTTTCATAATTTATTTCTTTCATAGCGTTTATTAGTTCCTGACTCACAGGGTCACCTTCCTTTATTCTTCTGTAGGGCCATAAAGCTCCTTTTTGCTCTTATATCGCCCGTATTTATTCACCAGCTCGACCATCATATCTAGGCGCCGTAAAGAGGTTCCGCGGTTAATTCCACCGCCCGTTGATAGAATATAACCACTCCCTGGGGCATAAATTTGAATATTTTCAATGATTTTCTGGGCGACTACTTCATCGGAGGGTTCCCGTAGAAGCACATCCCGCCCCGGCACTTGTCCCATTAAGGCATATTTATACTGAGCCAAATTCGAGACAATCTCCTTGGTTTTTCGCAAATCACCACCCGGCGCCCACTCCATTCCATGAAACATATTATAGCCCCATTTTCCAATTTGATCGATAATATGATAACTCCTATTTTCACTATGATAAAACATGATACTGGAATACGGTTTAAGCTGCTCCACCAATTTTGTATGGTATGGCATGAAAAATTCGTGGATCAAATCCTTATTCATAAAACCTGAAACATGATCGGCAATCAACGTGACGGTTGCTTTACCGCCGAGCAATTTTACCCACTCCAATAAAAATTTAAGGGTGAATTCGCTACATTTCCCGAGTAAGGTATGCATAGCTTCTGGATGCTTTCGCAGATCCCGTAACAATCGATCGTATTTGTACAGCTGTCCTGCGATCTCAAATGGCCCAAAATCGCCCATTCCAGCAGCTTCAAACCCGCTATCGATTTGAAATTGAATCTTTTCTAGCCAATCCCGTGTGCCTGGTGCCGCCCAGGGATCTGGAATTTTCAGCGATTCCACCTCTTCCGGGGTATTAATTAAGTTTTGCGCAACCATGGGAATCTCATCGTCCGGATCGGATAGGGGACACCCAAATGCCTGCGCGACCGCGTAGGGTTGATATACGGAGACGGCGGCATAAACATCCGGGAAGCGATCCCGAAATTTTTGGTTCGTTTCAACCTGCAATGCTACATCATTCAATAATTTCTTAACCTTTACCCCAGCAAAATCTGCTAAAAAATCCCATTCGGGAAAAAAGGTAATAGGCACCTTATCAGGCTTCGAAAATGCAATCGCTTTGAGCATTCTATCCAGCGGGGATTTTGCCTTTGACATTTTAACCACTCTTCTCAATTACTCTAGTATTCATATTGATTTTATTAACTTTGATGATAATAAGGGAAATAGGAATTTTTGAAGAAATAAATTAATAGTAGTAATAAAACCAAAAAAGAAAGTATATTTTAAGGGTTTAACTCTTCTTAACTAACTCTTTAGCACTTGTAACCCATATTTCTACATCTGAGTGGGTTGGAATTTTGCGGACATGCCCATGCCATCCTGGTTTTTGGCTTGTTTCTTCCATAAATTTTTGTACTTTCTGATAAAGATCATCAACTTTTTGTTCACTGAGCTCTTTTACGGTTTCGATTCCCATTTCAAAAATAAATTCGGAATATTCTTCCGCAGTTCGTTTTACCCGAAAAAGATCGGCTATACATTGCCATTTATAGAGTAACTTCGGGCTAATATCTGTAGCTTCTGCGATCTGCACTAAAGACATTTTTCGTAAATCTTCTGTTGTTTTAATACCCATCTTTTTAAGGATCTTGGCATATTCGGGACCAATGCCTTCAATCTTCTCAATATCCGCAATCTGCCCTTTCTCGGGCGTTCTCGTTTTCACTTTCATTCCTTCTTCTTTCTTTTGTCCAGTCGCCATAATTCTTCTTCCTTAAAATCTGATTTCCGATATCTATTATGAAATAATTTGCTATCAATAAATAGATTATGTATTCTTTCCTAGGGCTCGCTTAAATTAAAAAGGGTAGATTAAAGAAGTAAAAAAAACCATTATTATCACGAAATGAAAGAAAATAAGTATTAGTTTATAGACAAAAGCATAACTTATATGGATAGGTTCTGGTGATAGCAAATGGTGGATGTTTGGGAGATATTAGGGCTTAATCTAACGAATATCCTTGCCACTTGCGCTTTCGTTTTATTTGTATATTTTACTAGTAGGCTTAAGCGGAGCAGAAGGATCCCCAAGGAGTTTTTACCTTTCTTGGGTTTGGCGGTTATTTTTCTTTGCTTTGGCATCGCGTTTCTTATTGCGGGATGGTTTGATTACTTTCAATGGGAAGACGAATTCGGGATTACGATCATTGGAATGTATAAAGCTTATATCGCCGCCTTATTAGGGAGCATCGCCGCAATAGGTTTTCTTATTGAAAACGTTTGGAAAAGGACCTATTATCTTATCACTTGTTATGTGACCGGCGGTATAATTTACATCCTCTTTTTAAACGATTACGCAAAAATCGCCCTGGCTTCAATTATTTTCAGTGGTCCTCTCCTCCTAATAGCGCTGTTTTTATGGTATTTCCTTTTCATTAAACCAACCTCTGGCTTTTTAAGGCGGCGTATGATCCTTGCCCTCGTGGGAGTCTTTTCTTTAGCCCTCGGCTTTGCGGCTCGAAACAGTTTGATCACCAAATGGTTGGGCATTCCTTTTTATTCTCTAGGGACACTCGTATCCATCATCGGATTATGTTTGATTGGATACGGGTTCGCTGCCTTTTCCACTTTTACGGATCTGCAATGGAAAGAGAAGTTACGTGAACTATTCGTGATTTCCAAGGGAGGCATTTGCTTATACGCCTTCTCTTTTGAAAAGAATCTCCCCTTAGAAAATTCGGATTTGCTGGCCGGGGGGTTTTCTGGTATTCAAGCCTTACTCTCCGAAATTGTGAAAACCAGTGAAAGCTTGCACCTCATTGATTATCAGACGGTGAAAATTTTACTTACTCAAAGCGCGGAGGTCATGTTTGTCCTGGTTATTAAAGAAGAAAGCACGTTTCTCCAATATAAACTCCAGCTTTTTTCTGACGAATTCCAGACTTTTTTCAAAGATAGCTTGCCACGCTGGAAAGGCGAGATGGATATCTTTAAACCAACCATAACCTTAGTCCAACGGGTTTTTGAACTATGAAGCATAAATTAGCTCCTCCTCTTAATTACCATCATTGGATTCAATCCAATCAGAATTGATTCTTAATCTTTTACTTAATCTTATAATTGAGAGGGATTATTTCTCTCAAATACATCCTTGATAGCTAATATCGTATCTATAAAACTCGTTTTATGTAATTTATAATCACTTAAAATTGAAATTATCCTTTTATAATATCTACCTTTAATTACCATCTTTAATACTTTATTTGGAACCCAGGTTTTCCTCCAAAGACTAGCCATCTTATTCTGCGCAATTACTTTATAAAATGGAGATTTCATACTTGACAGTGAAGGATCCGCTGTCATCTTCTTTCTATGAAGAAGTTCAACAAATTGATTTGCCGCTCCTTTGATATCCATCAGATTATTCTTAAGTTTTACTAGGATACTAACTAACTGGACTTCATAATTTCTGCGGGATTTTAAAGATAATGATTCATCGTGTTCCATATAATAATATAATAACTTTCTTAAGTGATTAATTGAAAACTGTTTTGAAACTCGTATCCAATAATCATAATCTTCTGCTAAAAATGTCTCCGGGTCGTATTCACCAATGGTTTCCATTACTTGCCGGGAATATAAGAAACAGGGTCCAATGCAATTATCGCGATTTAAGACCGCTATCTCAGGACACTTTATTTCCCTGAGCACGTTAGAATCAGTTTTTTTGAACTTATAAAAATCACAATACACCATTGAATAGTTAGTTCGTTCTAAATGCATCAGCATAGTGCTAATCGCGTCTGCTGTATAAAAATTATCATCGGATGTCCAAGTTAGATAATTCCCTTTGGCAACTTTAAACCCATAATTTAATGCGCTCGCAAGCCCTCCATTTTCTTTTTTCAAATAAATTAGGCGGGGATCTTTTTCAATAAAATGCGCAGTTACCTCGGCGGTGTTGTCCGTGGAGCCATCATCAACTACAACTATCTCCAGATTTCGAAATGTCTGATCCAAACAACTTTGAACGCAAATCGGCAGCAAGCTCGCGCGATTGTAAGTTGGAATAATAATACTTACCAACGGTGATATATTTTGATTCATTTTGATTCTCTTAATTCACTCTTTAATTAAACGCTGGAGAATACTCCTACCTTTTTTAGGAAAATTTAAAAGAATATTGTATTTGAAAA
>CAYGYC010000375.1:0-4630 GCA_964353755.1 uncultured archaeon
CCAGGACCCTCCGACCTCTGGATCGCAAAACACTGACCGATTCCGTTAAAAAAACGGGGCGCGTCGTAATCGTTCATGAAGCGTGTAAAACGGGTGGAATCTCAGGGGAATTAACTAGAGTCATAGTGGAAGAGGCGTTCGACTACTTGGATGCGCCGCCTGTTACGATAGCAGGGGCAGATACGCCTATTCCCGTAGAACCACAAATGGAACAGTTCGTCGTCCCGAATGAAGCTCGCATCAAAGAAGCGGTAAAAAAACTCGTTTAAATAAAAATTTTTTATTCTATTTGACTTAAATAATTTAAGATAATTTTAATAAATTCATTAAAATCTTCTAAATTAGATTATAAAATTTCATATACATCTTTATACCCTATTTTTACTAAATACGAAGATTTTTAATAAAATCTTCTAACTTTTCTTTTCGAATATCCTCAAGAATACTCCTATATTCCCTTAATTTCATAATTCGGGAATCAATAACCGATTTATCTAGCATAGGGCACTTCCAATTTTTTATACAATGCTTCACGATAAAACTCAATAACGGAACTAAAATCAAGGAATTCTAATACAACTTTTGCCTTAAATCGATAATAAATGTTGATATTGGTATAATAAATTATTTGACCGCGTTGAATAATCTTATATTTTAAAGGAGGAGGAGCTTCATTCAAGAGTACTAAATCGACATCTTCACTATGGAAAAAATTAAACAATTCTTCTAAGAGATCCAATTTAAATTTAAATAAGATTTTAAAATTATTGAGATTTTTTTGATAATAGGTCGCATTAATCAGAATGGCTACATCGTAATCACTAAATTTTATTAACTTACCTTGAATTTGAGATCCAAATAAAAATACTAATTCTATCGGCTTTTTTATCAGTATTTTTCTAAGCCCTTTAAAATTATTTTCCAAAAATTCTACCAACTTCATTTTTAGTCAGGGATTATTTCGTTTAATAATAATACATCTAAAAATTTATAGTTGAATCCTTTTTCATTATTCTATTAAAAATACCTAGGACTTGATTAGATTGGATCTCGAAAAATTGAAAGAATATGCGAAGAAGGACAATTTTTTTAAATTTATCGGCGTTGAGATTCTCGAAATAGGAGAAGGCCAGGCGAAAGTGAAGTTAAAAATTAATGAAAAGTTAATTAATTTCTTCAACGCGGGTCATGGGGGCGCGATTTACAGCTTAGCAGATACCGCTTTCCAATTGGCGTGCAACGCTGCCCCAGACATTGAAATTGCGGTCGCCTTAAGCACAAATCTCAACCATATAAAAAAGGTTAATTTAGGCGAGACGCTGCTAGCGGACGCCGAAGTGATAGCGAGTACGAGAACTACAAACCTGACAGAAATTAAGATCACAAATGAGAAGGGTGAATTGGTGGCAGCGTTTCGCGGATTAGCTCATGTGACAAGAAAAAAATAGTAATCTTCAAATATCTGTCTGATATCGATTAAAACAATTTTCACGTTTTATAGAGACTTCATAATTTTGTTGAACACGCCGGTGGTCGTTCCATGCCCTCCAATATCAGGGGTGAAATCCTGCCCTGCGTGGAGAAAATTAAGAATAGCGGTTTTTAAGGCCGTGGCGTGATTGAATTCGTGAAGATACTCTAACATCATAACAGTGGAAAAAAGGGCGGACAGGGGATTTGCGATATTTTTGCCGGCAATATCTGGAGCAGTACCCGAAACAGGTTCGAAAAAGGCATAATTTGCCCCAATTTGTGCACTCGGCACCATGCCTAGCCCCCCAACTAGCGCAGCACTCTCATCCGAGAGAATATCACCGTAGAGATTAGTCGTAACTATTACATCGATCAACTCTGGAGCGCGTACCAGTTCAAGCGCCGCCCGATCTACAAACCATTCCTTTGTTTGAATGGTGGGATGCTGTTTCGCTATCGTCCGAAAATTAGCGCGAAAGTACCCATCAGAGAGAGGAAGGGCATTTGCCTTATCGACGCAAATCAATTCCCCTTTCGATTCTAATTTCCGTTTCTCAGTAAAGTCAAAAGCAAATTGAATAATTCGCTCTACCCCTTTTTTAGTGAGCAGTTTAATAGCTAGAGCTGCATCCGGCTTTAAATATTCCATTCCCGAATAAAGATCTTCGGTATTTTCTCGGATGATGACTAAATCGATGTTCTTTTTTAGACAGGGAACGTTGGGGTAGGATTTCGCGGGGCGCACATTCGCATATAATTCTAGGCCTTGCCGAAACCAGAACAGAAGGTACATTCCATTAGGATCGTCCACTGAACCGAATAAACAGGCATTAGAATCGGCCACCGCATCCTTAAATTCTTGAGAAACACCCGCATATTTATAGTGGTTATATTCTTCCATTTCTGACGGATCTTTGGAGAAGAGATATTTCTTAATCAATCCATCGAGGATCGGGTACTGAAGTCCCCTGTTTTTCGGAAATTCTGGCAAAGTTCCAATATATTTTCGATAGTACTTCGTTATTGCTTCGATAACGGTTCCAATATTTGCAATATCGCTGATATCAGTATAAGTTAGGCATTCATATGCGCCTAAGGACTTCAATATGGTTTGTATCGGTGAAATTATCTCCGGCCCAATCCCTTTAGCCGATCCGGGGACAATTAAAATCTTTTTCATTAGACCACTTATCCAAAATCAATTAAGGAATTATAACCTTAGAAGTCATAAGAATAATTCGGATGGATATCAAGATGGTTCAAATTGGTGTAATTGGCAGTGGAATGGAAATTAGTGAAGAGATTTATCAGCTGGCTGAGCAAGTGGGCGAAGAATTGGCAAGAAATAAGGTGATACTGATCTGTGGTGGAAAAGGAGGTGTCATGGAAGCAGTCTGTAAAGGAGCCCAGAAATTTGCTGGCATTACTGTGGGTATTCTTCCCAGTGATAATCCGGCTGAAGCAAATCAATTCGTTACCATAAAAATTCCGACTAAACTAGGAGAAAAGAGAAATAATATCATCATTCAATCCGTCCAAGCGGCGATTTGTGTGAGTGGATCTGTTGGAACGAGAATAGAGGCAGAGTATGCATTAAAGCGAAAAGTCCCATTAATAACAATTCCCCAAAGTGGGGGAACCGCCCAGGAACTTACAGAGGAATTTCCAGATCGAGTGATTCAAGCCCATAATGCGGTAGATGCTGTTCAGAAAGCATTGCAATCAATAAGGCCTAAGTTTAATGACTGGTAGCTTACCAAACGATTTCAATTCTCTTTTACTGCATATCAAAGGCAAGGAATTAATTCGCCTTTCTCATAAATTAACCAATTCAATTTACTTTTGAGTATAAGACTTTAAAATTAAGAAAAAGAAGAGAAAAGAAAATAATATGTCATCCGTGATTATCCTTAAGAACTTTTAATTATTCCAAGAATACCGCCTACCACCATAATAATCGGATCTACAAAAAAATTCGCTGTTAATTTACAATCATAACATTGCATTTCAGATCCTGTAATGTCGCCAAGAGTAATTATTAATCCTAGCAATAGGATTATTCCAGCGATAAGTGGCAAAATTCCACCAATCGATTTACCTTTTATCAATAATATACCGCCTATAATGGATACCAGAAGTAATGCTAATGTTGTATTAGGTTGCGTGACACTAATAAGATTTAACGAAAGACCGAGCAAGGATATTAAAAATGACTTCCGAAAAAGAAAACGCATCAAAAAAGGTTGTATTAGAATCATCTACTCCTAATAGCGGAGTAACTATAAAGGATTATCTCGAAAAAGCACCTGAAAACAAGTGTGATCTCGAGGAGGGCCAATATTTTCATCATTCCCCTAGTTCGGTTAAACATAATAGATTGCGCCGATTTCTGGAAATAATTCTGGAGACATATGTGCGAGAACATAATCTCGGAGCCATAATAAGTGAAATTATCCCTGTGAAATTAGATGAAAGAAATTGGAAAGAACCTGATATTGCCTTTATTTAAAAGGCTCACATGAATAAGCTAGAAGAATTTATCTATACCGGCGCACCTGATTTTATAATCGAAATACTCTCTGAAGATTCTCGATTTCGAGATAATGTCCGAAAACGAGCGGAATATGAGCAAATCGGGGTGAAAAATTACTGGATTATTGACCCTCTTTCCAATGCCAATTCAACCTTTTTAAGGCTCGATGGCAAAAGATTTCATGAAATTAAATTTGAAAGAAAAAGACTGGAGCCAACCTGTCTTCCTGGATTTTTTTTGCTCAGTGAGTGTATCTGGCCTAAAGATAATTATCCGGAATTCCACACAATTTTCCGTGCGCTCGGCTTACTAGATTCTTGGATTTCAAAGAAATAGAGGATAGCATCTATTTCTTATTCGTCTTATTCATTTGGCGGATGATTTGCTAAATCTTGCCATAGACTTATTGGAAAGAGGCTTGTATATGCGCCAGTATCAATTATTGCTTGACTTGGCTCTGTCTAACCATTTGATTTTTTGAATTGAATCCAACCCACAATCCTAAGAAATTCTCCATAGTCGGTAACTTTTTCAAGAAGTTCAGTATCGAATTGCTTGAGAATTGTAAAATTTACTCTAATAGATAACTGCCCCACTTTCTATATAGATAAGAGGAATGTATTT
>CAYGYC010000376.1:0-4609 GCA_964353755.1 uncultured archaeon
AAGTGGAATAAGCCACCATTAAGAGAATTGGAATGAGAAAACTTAGAAGTGGAGTAAAAACAATTATTATAGCTAATAATCCTTTTTTAGTAAGTTTTGGTTCAAACTTCTTCGGTAAATGTTCTAAATCGATAAAAATTAGGTGGTCTCCACAGACTTTACAATTTTGCGGCTCTATCAATCCTGCATCTTTGGTTCGAGAACAGGTGGGACAGTAAGTTTTATAGTATGTTAAGGAAGGTATATCAAATTCCATTTCCATCATAGTTTTACAGTCCCTCACACCTTAATCCCTTTAACTTGGATGGGGACAAAAAAAAAGGCTATGATTTAGGATGAAACAGCTTTTCCTCTTCGCCGATGGGTTCGCGTCCACTTCGGAGGAGCGCTGCTGGCGGCGGTTCAGAATATTCGATGTAGAGAGGTTTTTCAGTCCGCAAGATCTCCACAATGATAGGAAATTGTTTCATATGAAAACGGAGACGAATGCGTTTTGAAGGCTCGGTCTCTAAAGCGGGATTGGGCAAGACGATGTCATTCGGGTAGAAATGGATGTATCCGCGAATTTCGGTTTTTCTCCAGAGCGTAATGACCGCTAGCGTCGGAGTTTCGCTTTCCGGTTGGCGTGAAAACACATGAATCTTATAACCATCAATTTCGAATTCTACTTGTACCATATCGATTTCACGTCCTATTCATTATAAAAAGTGTATTCTTAATTATATAAAAGTAATTATTCGAAGAAGCGGGCAAATTTTCCTGCGATTCCTGCTAAATTAAACATAAGTGGCAGACGCCAGATTGCAAATTCTTGATGCCCCATTTTTTCGGCCACGGTAGGTTTTCCGTTAGCCACCTCGATTATTTCGTTAAGAATTTTATGTCCGAATGATTCGATAGTTTCTTCGCCGGAGAGAATGATTGACGCATCTAGATCGATATCTTCACCCATGGTTTCGATTGTTTCTGGGTTTCCTGACAGTTTTATGACGGGCATGATAGCACATCCCGTGGGTGTCCCTTGTCCTGTGGTAAAGGTGCAGATTTGAGCCCCTGCAGCTGCCATCCCAATCATGGATTCAACATCCAGTCCGGGCTCAACCATAAGCCAGAGACCAGGACCAGATGGAGGTTCCCCATAGGAGAGAATGCCCTGAATGGGAGCTTTACCACCTTTGGCTACAGTCCCTAACGCTTTTTCCTCAATAGTCGTTAATCCACCTCGTATATTACCGGGAGCAATCATTCGCGGGTTAAAGCCCAGTTTTTGCGCTTCGTTGGTAAAAGTGTTAATTAATTCAATTAGGGTTTCTCCATCCTCGGGATGAATGCAGCGTTTCGCCAATTCTCTTTCGGTTCCGACCCATTCAATAAATTCTGGGAGGATTGAAGTCCCCCCCGCGGCTACAACGGCATCAGAAGCCACTCCCACGGCGGGATTGGTAATAATCCCAGAGGAGGCATCTGAACCACCGCATTCAAGCCCGAGGACGAGTTTATCCAATTCAAATGACTTTCTTGTAAGTTTATCCGCATTTTCACGCATCTCCATCGCGATTTCAATGCCTTTAGTAATAGTTTTTTGGGTGCCGCCTGTTTTCTGAATCTCTAGCCATTGTGTGGGTTTGCCCGTTTTTTCAATTTCTTTAGCAATCACCTTGGCCGTGACATTTTCACAGCCTAAGCCGATCACAAGCGCAGCTGCCACATTCGGATTTTTACCTAATCCCGCTAATATATTCACGATGCGCCGCCAATCAGCCCCAAAATGTCCACAGCCGTAAGGATGCGTGAGATACACGCTATTCGGAATTTTTTCAGCAATTTTTTGAGCCGGATGCGATGAACAGACTACAGAGGGAATTAAAGCAATATAATTGCGAATCCCTACCGTTCCGTTCTCCCTTTCATAACCTAAGAAATTCATATCATTTCAACCTCTTATGAATAGAACCAACTCTTCAGATTTTTTGTATGAATATGCTCTCCTTTTTGGATATTACTTGTAGCTTTTCCAATAATCTGCCCATATTTTATAACCGCCGTACCCGCGGGAATATCTTTAATTGCTATCTTGTGGAGAAAGGGGATTTTAGTGATTGCTGTAATAGTTTCGCTTTTGCCCGGTTCGATTTCAACCTCCAGTTCGGTATTTTCTTCTATCTTTTCCAACACGGTCGCCACATTATCAGTGGAATTTAAAATTATAACCTTTTTAGTCATATTAATCCCAATGTCTCTTATTAGTTCTCAAACCTTCTTATCTAAATACTCTTTAATTCGCAGCACTTCGGATGGAGTAATACTGATACTATCGATTTCTAGGTCTATTAGTTTATCAATTAGATCCGGATATTTGGAAACAGCTTCGCCACAGATAGAACAGGTCTTATTGCTTTTATGAGCTCCTTTAATAATCATTTCGATCGCTTTTAAGACCGCAGGATTGCGCTCATCAAAATATCCCATACTCATCAATTCCGCGTTATCGCGATCAACGGCTAAAATAAATTGGCAGAGATCATTTGAGCCTATACTATACCCATCAATATCCAACTTATTAAAATCGTCTATTAGAAGAGCATTTGCCGGATTCTCTGCCATTAACCATATCTTAAATGTTTTACTGCCTTCTAAGCCTTCCTCTTTCATTATGTCAAGACACTTTTCCGCTTCAGGAACAGTCCTGATAAAGGGAATCATCACCCAGACATTATCATTTTTTTCCCGTATTTTTCTAATGGCTTGACATTCTATTCGAAAAACCCTCTGAAATTTCTCAGAAATATATCGCGAAGCTCCCCGTAAACCCATCATCGGATTTGCTTCTTGGGATTCAAAATTCGCCCCACCGATTAGATTGCGATATTCATTCGTTTTAAAGTCGGAAAATCTAATAACCACGGGTCTAGGATAAATCGCCTCAGAAACTATACTAAGGCTTTCACATAGTTTTTCACAATAAACATTTCCTTTATCCTGAGCGATAAGCCATGCCGGATGCTGACCAATAAACGTTGCAATCATAAATTCAATTCTAAATAAGCCAATTCCATCAAAAGGTAGATTTTTATACTTATTGATTAACTTCGGCGAACTCAGATTTATGTATAACTTGGGTCTTTTCATTTCCTTGACCGATCTAGACTGTAAAAATTTTAGAGAAGATAAATTCTGTCTGTGGTATTTAAGCTCTTTACTGATAAAAAGAAATCTATCCGATTAACTGAATTAGGATAAATCATGCATTTAAAATTATTCGGAACCGGTTTTAATTAAATGCTTATTTAAGAACTTGTTAGAAATCATATCTGTTAAATCCGTAAAAATTAAAAGACGAAGAAATACTATCCTTTTTGAAGATTATTCTAATTAGTGAAAAAAAATGATTGCTAAAATAAATGATATGACTATTGAAGAATTCAACCAACTAATTACTGAGACCCTTCATAAAATAATTGGCCCATTACAAGAGAAAATTGAATTTCTCACCAACAAATTGGATGATATCGAATTATTTTTTTTGAAAGAGGAGGAACTTAACGATAATGCAGTTAAAGAATTAGACATTGCTTCAGAAGAGACAAAAGAGAAAGGGTTTTCATGGAAAAAACTTAGAGCTGAATTAAAATTATGACATATGAAGTCTTAATCCATCCCCAAGTTGTAAATAATATCAGAAAATTACCGCGATCGCAACAAGAAAAAATTGCGAGATTATTAAATGTTTTGGAATCTATAGCCATTCCTTTTAAAGAATTTGATATTAAAAAGCTTAAAGGACAAAATAATCGTTATAGAATTCGTTTTGGAAAATTTTGACTTATTTATGAAATTATTAAAGAGAAAAGAATAATTCAAATTTTAAAACTCGAAGCCAGAAAGAAAGCTTATAAATAGGCATGGTTAAAATTTTCTCTCTCTTTTAAATCTTTAAGCTATAAAAAGAAATCTATCCGATCAACTGATTTAGGACGATTCATTCGAATCAGAATTTTTTAGACCCAGTTTATTGGCAGAGATAGTTTTAGCTCGTTCCTCGGTTTGATTCGCTAGCAATTGTAGGAGCTGCGCATAAGTGTTTTTAACATCATCATAGAGTTGGCGAATTTTGAGAAGTTCGTAAGGTTCCATTGAAATAGAAAACAGAGCTTTATAGGTATTTATCACGGCCCGAAGTAAAAAGGTGGTACTTCGGAAAATGAGGTCCTCGCTAAAATAGAAGCTCGCCCACCAGGCTCCATCCGATAGCATGCCTTTATCGAGGCTGGTTCGCGCGTTGTTATAAAATTCGAGATAGTCTTCAGGTATTTCATTTTTATGCGGATCCAAATATTGGAACAATTGAATAGCGAGCATGCGTAACAAGTTCAAAACGGTGTGAATCTTGTTTTTCGGATCAGCCCACAAAGGATATGGATTATTTTCCGCGAGATTTTCTTTCGAAGTACTCCAACTACTGTTTACAGGTATGATATTTTCGCCTTTATCGAATAACTTCAGGAGATCCTCGATGAGAACTATTTTGAGTTCTTCTTCCTCTTCCAACTGCGTAAAAACAGTCGATAGAAAGTTCTCTCCTTGTTTGACATGGTGCCCGTAAGTTTCA
>CAYGYC010000377.1:0-4581 GCA_964353755.1 uncultured archaeon
ATCGTCTTCTTCAATTTCAATTCCATTGTCATAAAATAACTTGATTATATCCTTCCCGGAGCATTCTTGAATAGATTTACAATTATTACATATTTTGAAAGCGTCTTTTTCCAGATGAAGATTTTCAAAAATCAGCACGATAAAATAGAAAATTTCTTGCGTTTTAAATACGGGATCTTCGAAAATTATGTTTAGAAGATCTCTAGAATTTATTGTTCTGGATCTTCTGAAAAATGCAGATAATTTTTTACCAATTTTAAATTCGCGGGGTAAAATATTTCTTTCGAACATTAAATCATGAATATGATTGATATTTTTTCTATAATTCGTAATATAATCGTGTGAATCAATAATTTCTAAATGAAATTCTTCCATAAAATCCAGAATAATTTCCAGATTTAAGTTATAGTTATTCGAAATATCTTTATAGGAAAAGGAAAGAAATTCATAATATTTCTCAAATTCTTGAAATAAGGCTTTATTGAAAGTATGATCTGCTTTTTCGATTTTTATTAGAAAGGCCAAAAATTCTGATATAGATTTAAATCCTTTTTGACGGGATTCATATTTAAACCAGTTCCATAACTCTACATCCTCGATATTAATATTTGTCTTAAAAATTTTATTTTCTTTATTAAATTTTTCAATCTCTTTTTTAATCATAATCAATCTTCACTTCTTCTCGAATTAAGACATGATATAAGAATAAAAAAGTCATATAAAAAGTTTACTAAAAAGACTAAATATACTAATTAGTAAATAATTTAATTTATATTTGATAAAAACTAATTTCTCATATAATAAACTAAGTATTAGTATTTTGATAAAAGAAATAAGATGAAAAAAAGTGAAAGAAGCTATCATTATAGACACTGATGCATTAGTCTTCTTTAAAAAACGCGGATTATTGGATTTGCTGTTAGAAAGTTTTGATATATATGTGACATATGGGTTATTAGAGGAGTATAGAAGAACTTTTGGTCAAAAATTTATGAATAGGTATGAAAGTAAATTTGAAATAATAGAACTGACTGAAGAAGAAAGAAAATATAAATCAAAAGTTATCCGATTTCATTTTCACAATAAAGAAATAATGATTTCTTTCGAAAAAGGCAGACCAATAAGACATGAAGGAGAAATCGACGGTATTACTATAAGTAAAACTCGAAAAATAAGATTTATAATCCGAGAAAAAAAAGTGAAAACTACAGCAAAAAACTTTGAGGTAGTAATTTGGGATATTTTGGAATTTTTAGAAAGCCTAGCCACTGAATTACGAGAAAAATTTCTTAAAAAAATAGAAACCTCTTTTTATTCAAGAGAAAGTTATTAATGTTACCATCTAATGATGCTTTCAGCCCCTAAAGGCTTTCAGGCCCTGAAAGTTTGTCTAATTTTATAGGAACGGTAAAAAGGATAATAGTTAATTTTTATACTTTGGAAGGTTATTATACAGATAGCAGTGAAAACGAGAGTGAAGAATTCAATGTCCGAAAATTCTGAATCAAACCAAAAAGGAAAAGAGAGACCGCCAACGATTCGAAGCACCCGAATTGATAACATAGAAAGTGTGCCATTTGATCCGCTAAAACCCCGACTGGGGCGCAGAGAAAGTGAGCCGCATTCGGAAGAAGTATCCTATCTCTATGAAGTGCTCCATATAAACTTTCCAGATGCGCGCACCACCTGGGATCTGCATCATTATTTTATCGTAGAGTCAGAAGAGATCGATATTCAATTTGATATCTCCTTTTTTACGGATTTAAAGATAGGATATTCCTTATCGTCCTATCGGGCATCAAATTTTAACAATCGGGTTCCCAATCTGGCCATCAATTTTTTATCGAAAAATACCTGGCAAATGGATATTGGAATCCATGTCGACTATTGTAGGCTATTGAAGATTCCCTTATATATAGTCTTTAGTCCTTTTCATATAGGAAAAGCACTATATAAGCCTCCATTTTTACGAGCCTATCTTTTACAACCGGATGGGGATTATCACATTCAAGATATGACTAAGATTGCTTTGAAGGAGGGGGCTGCAGCCGTAAATCGAGATGCATTGCTCGATGTGAGTAAAATTATCCCCTTTAAGCTAGGTACAATGGAATTAGGTTCTAGGCACGAAGGAGATTTACCGCGTTACAGATTAATTTTGGTTAATACGCGAAATTATGGTATTTTCCAGACCCGAGCAGACCAGGAGAAAGCCCGAGCAGACCAGTTACAGAAAGAATTAGAGCAATATCAAAGAAATATTTGAAAAACATATTCGCAGAAGGTAAAGCATAATGGCAAGGGTTCAAGATGGGAGGACGCACTCGCTGATGATAAGATTGATGAAGTCCATGGCTGCTGATAAAATTGATGAAATCCAATTTAAAGTGTAAAGCAAAGCAGATATTATATTTGGATTTCAGAAGGGTAAAAACAGCCCAAATCCGCGGAATGGATATTTCCAGTGTCATATAGGGTAATTGCTCTACATCCCAGACAGAAATTTTTATTGTGACAAAGTCTACATTTACCGGTAAGGTTTTTTAGGACATTTCGAAATGTCTGTAATCCTTCATGCCAGATTTTTTTGAATCCATCTTTTACAACATTTCCTCCGTAAAATTGGGGTGTATTCAGAAAGGAACATGGGTAGACATTTCCGTTCGGGTGAATACTAACAAATCTTATAGCCCCGGTACAACCATAGATTCCCTTTTTCTGAAGAGCCACTGGTGATTCATGATTCATTAAAAATGAGAACGCACAATCGATGGTGAGTCGTATTGAAGGGTATTTGCGTAAAGAATCCTGTAAAATTATGGCTAAAATCCTGCATTCCTGGCTAGATAATGCCATCGTATCATACCAATCTTTATTTTGCATTGAAGGTTTTGATCTGATGAAATTTATGGTGTAAGCACCTTTTTCTATGCCAAATTCAATGATTTTTTCAATGTACTTCAAATTACCTGGATAAAGGAGAACATTCAGTCCAAATCGGATCTTGTGTTTTTGTAGGAGTTCCATTGCATTCAGGACCGTCTTGAAACTGCTTTCTTGACGATGTATTTCATGAACCTTTCTAGTGTGACCATTCACAGAAAGTTGAATTTGACCTATATAGGGTGCTAATTTGCGGATAATTTTTGAGGTGATCAAAGAGCCATTAGTGGTAATATTAGATATTAAGCCACAATGATTTGTATATTTAACAATTTCAATTAAATCTTTCCTAATAAAAGGCTCTCCACCACCAAGAGCAAGTTGAAATACTTTCATTTCAGCCAGTTCATCAATTAAAGACTTTATTTCTGTTGTCGTCATCTCCGGAGTATCTCTATCATCTACATAACAGGATTGACAATTATAATTGCATTTATGGGTTAAAGCTAGATGGACTGATTCAGGTGCAACCAGATGGCATGTTTTTTCAGGCCATTGATCTAAACCAATAGGAGATCCTTCCAGGTTTTTAGTTAAAAATCCATGATCTCTTAGTATATCTGCAATTTGATAGATCTCTGAAATAATAATATCTGTATCGAGTTCAATTTCTATCTGTTTTGCAATATGACGCAGATTTGTTTTGCCATCTGCCAGTTCTAAAAGGCGGCATCCTTCTCTATCGACCTCTATTAGGGTGGCATTGCATTTATGGAATGCAATTCCGCCGAAATGTTCTCGACGAACTACAACTGCAGGATGCCTGGTATAAGACATGGTTATTATCTTAACCTTTAAGTAGAAGTGAGCGAAGCGTTTTGCCGACTTTCGTATATGATTCTTCGTCTCCAAGCTTCCCCGGCTCATAGAAATTCACGACTGCGTGAAGCGAACTAAAATTCCCTTGCAGAATTTCTCCTTTCAAGGCGATTAATAAATTTCTAAGCCTATGAAAATCCACATCTACAAGGGATTCATCTTCCTCTTCTTCACCAATCCCTGCAAAACTCCCCGGAGACTCGTTGTCGTTGAGCTGACAGAATAGATGCCAGATAATTCGATCTTTCAGTTGATCGATCCTGACACCGGTATCGTCTGGCCCTTCACACTCATATTTCTTCAATTTCTTAAAGAGTTCCGCGTTGTAACCAAAGGCGATTGCGAAATGCCACCAGTCATAACTTTCGCTGACAAGAATATCAAAGTAATTGGTTAGTAAATCCTCTTCTGCCTCGGAAGGTAAATCATTCCAATCCCCATCATAATGAAATGTCGCTTTTCTGGTGCCAGGTCGCGAGCGCTTGGAATATCGGGCGACTTTTTTGCGTTCTGCGTCTGTAAGCGCCCTTTCAGAAGAAAAAAACTCATAATTTGAAGAACTATGGTCACATTGAAATCCTTTTCTGATACTAATAATTCTCATTATATCATCCAAAGCCAATTCCATCAATTTCACAATATTTTATCACAAACTTATGCTTTTTTTCTGTGTCTTCTCTCCTTTTTTAGTTCCTCTAGTCTGTCTAAGACGGCATTTAAGTCATCGACATTGTTATTTAACGCCATTTGATAGATTTGTTCTGCTTTTTTATCGTCCAAAGGAACATTCTCATTATGGTGGAAAAGATAATACATATC
>CAYGYC010000378.1:0-4567 GCA_964353755.1 uncultured archaeon
CCAATAAACATCGCAAACTTAATAGTCTTTTTAACAAAATGACCCATTTCCGATGTTGGAGTTCTAAGGATGAGAATTGAATCCACGACTAGTATCCCATCGACTATCAACGCTAGAATAAGATAGAGTATGTTATATGAACCCAAGAGATAGGGAAAGGGTGATATAACGATGGTCATGGAAAGAAATGCTACTCCGACATAACTGGCTCTCTTTTTTCCCAAAAGAACTGCCAATGTTTTTGCTCCCTCTTCCTTATCGCCTTCATAATCATCGATCCCTTTCATGATCTCGCGCCCTACATTCAGTGAAAAGGCTAAAAGTGCAGGCCAAACCGCCCGTTCCACGTAACCTACCGATGCGCCTCCTACTAGCAGACAGAAGCCGGTGAGTATCGCGACAGTTATGTTCCCAATAAATCCAGCCTTTTTGAGCCATAATGAATAAGACGCAATTAATAAGGAACCTACCATTATAATGATAATACAAGCTAAATTGGTAAAAAAAATGACAATATCACCCGTCGCCATAAATATAATCGCGAGTATCAGTGCCGTATTTTTGGGAACACGTCCCGAGGGGATCGCCCGTTCCGGGCAATTAATTTTATCTATCTCCACATCTTTCCAATCATTCAAAATATATCCCGACGTTGCGGTACAAAAGGCGGAGAGCATAGCAAGAGTGGTGAAAAGAGGGTGATAACTCAAATTAGACGCCAATGCCCCGACTACTACCGCCAGTGCAACCATGAACCCATTAACTAATCGCATGAGTTCAATAGATCCCTTAACTGCTTCCATTCTAATCCATCCATAAACTCTTTAAAAATTATAATTTGAAAATTGGTTTATAAGCCTTTACTGATAAAATTCTAACCATTGTTTAATTTTTCCGAAGAAAATCTTCTCCGCCGATTTAAGTGTTTCTATATCCGCTGATTTGGTGAGAAGCATGCATACTTTAAGTTCTGAAATTAATCTGTTTATTTGCATTTTCAGACCTTCCAGATCTTCTTGGTATGCAAATTTTAAAAAGGGATGAGCGATTCCCGTTAAACCGGCGCCACAGGCAATGGCCTTGGCGACGTCAATGCCTGTCCTTAACCCGCCTGATGAAATCACGTTAAAACCCAGTTTTGTAGCCAGAATTGTGGAAATCGCTGTTGGAATTCCCCACTCTCTAAAGTGACTTGCAATATGGGCCAAATCACTCTCATTCTCATGTCGATAAGATTCTACGGCTGCCCAGCTCGTACCTCCTGCACCGCCAACATCGACAAATTTCACTCCGATTTTTTTTAGAGATTTCAGATCGTCTTTGCCCAGCCCGTTTCCGGTTTCCTTCACTATAATGGGGATTTGCACTTGGCTTATAAGTTCCTCAATCTTATCAAGAACACCGTGATAATTGAAATTTCCCTCTTTTTGAAGGACTTCCTGGAGCGGGTTAAGATGAATGGCAAGCGCATTGGCATCAATCATATCTACACAGGCTTCTATATCGCTAATTCCATAATCCTTTACCAGCTGCCCTGCCCCTATATTCCCAATTAGAAAAGTTTCACTAGAAATTTCTCGTGCCACTCGATATGTTTCGATTAAATCTTTATTTTCCAATGCGGCTCTTTGGCTTCCTACCTCCATCGGAAGATTAAATTCAGCTGCAAGGATGGCGAGTAATCTATTAATTTTTTTACTCTCTTTATGCCCCCCTGTCATTCCATTAATCAAAATGGGATAATCAAATGTTCTTCCAAAAAATTTGGTTTTCAACTCTAATTTTTTATAATCCAGTTCAGGGAGGGCATGATGAATGAGTTCAATTTCTTCAAAACCCGTAGTTTTTGTTTGAAATCCGACATCTTTATCAAGACATATCTTAATATGCTCAAATTTGCGGTTTTCAGTGTCTTTCGCGATTTTCTTCACGGCTCCACATAAAATTACTGGTAATTACTTCTTCTTTCCACGTCCGAGTCGTTCATGTGCACTGGCGAGATGTCCCGCCGCCAGGGCAGCGCATAGACTGATTTCGCCTGCGAGTGCTGCCGACGTAATGATCTCCCCAAATTTCTGGCTTTTAGTTCCGGGAGGGCGATTTTTATAATAGCCATAACAATCCATGATACTTAAGGCTTCTTTTTGGGTCGGGAGATGCGTGCCTCCGCCGGTGGTTCCAATTTCCAAGCTCGGCAAGGTTAGAGAAAAATAGAGGTCCTCATCAATAATTTCTGCTGAAACAATTCCCATCGAAGCTTCTACCACTTGTGCCGGATCCTGCCCCGTGGCGATGAACATGGCGGCAATAATATTTGCAACGTGTGAATTCATTCCATAAGCGGCAGCCTGTCCTGACCCCAGGTAAATTTTCCGATAGACAATCTCGACCATGGCTTCTGCTGTAGTCTTTAAGACCTGTTCTATTAAATCTTTTTTAAGAATTACTTCGGCTTGAACTGTTTTTCCTCTCCCCAAGATATAATTAAGGGCACTTGCTTTCTTATCCACGCACATATTCCCACTAGTAGCGACCAACTGGCATTTAACAGGAGCTTGCTGCGCGATATATAGACACGCTTTTTCAGACCCCGTAGTAATCATATTCATGCCCATCGCATCGGCTGGAAAAACGAGAAATCGAAGGAAAATAGTCCTTCCAACGATCCACGTTTGTATTTCTTGGAGCGCTGCAAAGGGATCTACGTCTAGAAAAATCTGTTTAAGACTTTTAAGCTGATCTTGTACCCAATTTATTAATTTTCTGGCATTTTCTATGAAGGGGGGTTCTAAAATTTTCATGGCTGGAGCTCGTGCCATGAGGTTCTTAATAACGCGTACGGTCGCGCCTCCCGATTTTGTTATTATCGTGCAACCACGATTCACCGAGGCTACAAGCGCCCCTTCCGTTGTGGCAAGAGGTAAATAATATTCTCCTTGTGCCACTTCCCCATTCACTTTTATTGGACCTGCAATTCCTAACGGAAGAGAAGCACAACCAATAGAATTTTCAATGTTTCTGGCGGCGGTTACCGCCATGTCCATAGAATAATAACCAATATTATCTAATTTGGTATTGGTCACTTCTTCAATAAATCTTAACCGGAGTTTCGTTGCTTTATTTATATCGCCGTTTGTATATTTTTCTACTTCATGGAACTGAATTTCCTTATTCTTCATTTTATTAATTAATTCTTCTTCATCCAATTTATTTTCCCTGTCAGGTAAGTGTATTAATGTTCTTTAATCATTCCTTTATGAAAATATCTTGTTAATAAAGATACATATTTCTTCCCGCCGATCATATCCGTTCTAGCGAGTGTTCTACTGAAGGGGATAGTGCAGGCGATATAACTGGAATAATTCGGAGTCACTTTAAAGAGGGCACAACCCCCAGCGGCTCCCGATCCATACCATCCCGCAAGAACTACATCTTCTGGTTCTAAATTTAATGCTGGCTTTTTAGGGTCTTGAAATCCGAGTTTCTGTGCAGTACTTTCATCAATCTCAAAATAGTGTTTTGGCTCATTGACAATAGCCGCCATGCCGAACATCGTAGCGGCTGAGTAGGTATTGCCGATTTTCCGAACGGGGTCGCCAATAATGCAAGGTTTCAATTCTTTCTTTATACGAGATTCGGGATCTAAGCCCAACTTTCTAACTTCTTTTAGAAGGAAATTTTGATTAGGTTGATGGAAGGTTGCAGCTTTGAGCTGGTCTGGATGAATGTTAAATTTCTGAAGGGTTTTTTCAATGGCGGTCTCTTGGAAAGCGAAGTAAGAATCTTGACCTGTTAGTCCATATCCATGAAAAGGATAGGGGCAACCTGCTCTTCGCGCGAAATCAGGATGGTCGCGGACGCAATAATTCATTCCAATATACTCTAAAATGACATTATATTTAGAAATTACAAAACAAACTCCGCCTGCGCCCGTATCAAATTCAAGGGGATCTCCGGGTGACCCTTGAGATACATCGGCCCCAATGATTAGGGCTGATTCAATTTCACCCGATTCTATTAATGCTATTGCTGATTTCAATTGCATTCCTGCTGCGATACAAGCAAATTCGGCATCATAACAGATAACATCTTCATTGATACCCAAAAAACTTTGCACATTGGTCGCCGTTGGTTTCACACTGTACGGTTTCGATTCGCTCCCTACCACAATCATTCCTATCGTTTTAATAAATTCAGGGGGAAGTCGCGTGACCGCATCCAACGCCGCATCAATGGCAAACGTGCCCGAATCTTGGTCCCACCCAGGGACGGAAACTTCGTCTATTCCTAATCCTTTTTTAATATAATTGGGGTCAATTTGAAACGCACGCGCTATTTCATCAGCTGTAGTTCTATAACGTGGCAAACTAATCCCAATAGTTGAAATTCCAGGTTTGTCTGATTCAATCAATTTCTCTAAAAAAGGAACCTGAATCTTTCTACTGGTTAAAACAGGTCGAAATTTAATGCCGTAATACAATGCCCCTTCCGGATTGCGATCCAATATTCTCGCTGTCGGTTCTACGCGTTGATTTATCCATTTATTTGGAACAAAAGGTGCCTCGTT
>CAYGYC010000379.1:0-4558 GCA_964353755.1 uncultured archaeon
ATTTCAGGAGCCGTACGTGGCAAACTCGGTGATAACTATATCATAAAACATGCATCATCTGTTATGAATGGGCAAATATGTCGGGGTAATGCGATTTATCAAGGCGTGCCTTGTAAAAAGGTCGCGGATAATAATCTATCTCCAGAAGAGCTAGAGACTTTAAAGCAAACAATTCGGGAAATTGATAAAATTAATTTTATCAATCGAAAAAATGCGCCTATAAAAATTAATGAAACTCATCTTTTTATAATGAAGGGTTTAATTATTCTGGGTGGCTGTCTCTTTGCTTGGATACTTCCCTATCTATACTCTTTATTTTTTACGGCATTCTATTCTCCATCTAATCATCTATTAAATATTGTGCTTCTATTACCTATCCCCTTCATTTTTTTAATTACAATAGGGTTTTTTATCGCCGGTACTACACTCTTCACCAAGATCTTTATTGCTTATTACGATAGGAAGGCCGAAATCCCGGATGGCTACTACGAATTAGATGATCCAAGGGCTAAATGGTTTAAAATCAAATATTTTCTCCGCTTGTTTGGATTAAAACTCTTTAAGGGAACGCCATTTAAAATAGCAATTTTTTTTGCACTACGTCTTTGGGGGAAAGTGAAGCTCGGAAAGAATGTTTGGATTGATTGCGGTAATTTTGATCCTCAATACCTGGAAGTGGGTGATTATAGTCACTTCGGGCAGGGTGCCCGGGTGCATACACACGACATCGTTAATGGAAAACTGTACATCAAAACCGTGAAAATTGGAAAAAATATACTCCTTGGCGGTTATTGTCATCTTAGACCGGGTGTCGAAATTGCGGATGGGTCAATTGTGGGAATCGGAGCATGGTGCCGGAAAGATCGGATATTTAAACATCGTTCGCTCTTACTTGGAAAACCTGCTTATGAATTACCTATCAAATTTGTCACCAAAGCTGCTACAGCAAAAGATAGATATGTCGATTGATTCAGAGAAAATAGATTTTTGAGAAAAAGAAATTAATAAACTCCTTGGCGGCTATTCTCATCTAAAACCCGGCGTAGAAATTGCAGATGGGTCATATCTGGGAGCTGCGACTTGGTTTCGGGAAAATTTAAAATGTAAATCACCCGTATTCTGGTTAGAGACTCTTAAGAATAGTAATTTATATATAATACTTCATAACATAATAAAATTCTAGTGTAAAATTTGAAAAACATTGAATAAGGATATTAATAGGCTTTATTGGTGAATTTAATGTCAGAGAATAAAGAAGCCAATGAAAAAATTACATTTAATTTTGGTTATTTTGCTGTTTTAATTTTTGGAATGGTATGGTTTGCTTTATTTCCTCCTGTATTGTTTGGATATTGGTTTTTTATTACTTTTCCTTTTTCCTATTCGTTTCCCTATATACTATTAATGATCCCCTTATTTTTCGTACTGTATGGAATTGCTTTACTGAGTTCAATCATAAGTTCAAGAATAGGAGTCTGGATTGTCAATAAGCGAATAACTCCTTCCATTCCAGGCTCATATCCTCTAACAATGAAGAATCCTCATGTTCGTGCATTTGTGCTAAGAGGCAATATTAGACATTTTGGGAGGTGGCTCCATTATTTTTTTCATCTCAATTTCCTACGCGCTTTTTGGCTACGCCGTATGGGACTGAAAATCGGTAGAAATGTGAAAGTAGGACGCCACGTTCAAGATGACGATTTAATTAAAATTGGAGAAAATACCTTTTTACCGTGGGAATGCGTTGTAGCGGCACATATTATGGACCAAAATAATCTAACCATTGTTCCGACCAGCATTGGAAAAAATTGTATATTCGAAAATCTTTCCGGAGCAGTGGGCGGAACAGTTGGTGATAATTCTATCTTTTTATCTGTAACGGGAGCAATGAAAGGGCAAATTTGTCGCGGAAATGCCATTTATGAAGGTGTACCATGTAAAAAAGTAAGGGATAATGATTTATCTCCAGAACAAATTAAGGAATTAAAACGAAAAATTCGCAAAATTGATAAAATGGATTATATTAAAGCGAAAAATGCCCCTATTAAAATTAGTGGCACTAAGATGTTTCTTAAAAAATTCGCAGCTATCATAGGCGGATGTCTTTTTGCATTTTTTGTTATTTTTCTCTTCTATCTATTCTTCAAGGGCTTCTATTCCCCAACAAGCCATCTTTGGAATATTTTGCTATTAGCTTTAGTTCCATTCATATTTCTGATTACAGTAGGTTTCTTTATTGCAGGAACGACCCTATTTATCAAACTATTTATAGCTTATTATGATAGAAAAGCAGAAATTCCAGAAGGAACATACGAATTAGATGATCCGCGTGTCAGAATCTTTAAAATCAAATATGTACTGCGTCGTTTTGGGTTGTGGATCTTTCATGGAACCCCCTTTAAACTCGCAGATACTTTTGCTATGCGGCTTTGGGGAAATGTAAAGTTTAGTAAAAATGTCAAGATGGATGATGCAATTATAGATCCACAATATCTAGAAGTGGGAGATTACAGTCAAATCGCGACGGGTGCACGGGTTCATACACACGATATCATTGATGGAAAACTCTATATCAAAAAAGTTAAAATCGGTAATAATTGTCTGGTTGGGGCCTATGTACATATAAAACCTGGATTAGAGCTTGCTGATGGATCAATAATCGCAGTTGCGGCATGGATGAGAAAGAATCGTATATGTAAACGTCCTGCTTTATGGGTTGGCAAACCTGCTTTTGAACTTCCCGTTGAAATAATGACAAAGGCTACCCGGTTAGAAGGGAAATATGTGGATTAGGACCCCATCCTCTCCTCAAAAAATAAAGAAATTTATGGGATACTTAAAATGGAAGAAATAAAGCAAGAAGAGAATAAACAAGAGCAATTGCAGGAAGAGACCAAACCAGAGCAATTGCAAGAGAAAGGACCATTCACATTTAGTCTTACCTACTTTGCTGGACTATTTTTTCTGATGACCTGGATCTGCTTATTCCCTTCTGTTATAGTGGGATATTTCTACTTTTACTTTTTCCCTTTTTCATTCAAGTTCCTCCAATTATTACTATTGATCCCCTTATTTTTCTTATTATATGGAATTGCTCTACTGACTTCATTATTCGCTGCAAAAATAGGAATTTGGATTGTACATAAACGAATTACTTATCCTGAATTAGGGACTTATCGCTATTCAATGGATGAACCACAAACGCGAGCTTTTATCCTTAAAGGCAATATCAGGAATTTTGGAAGGTGGCTCTATTATTTTTTTCACATTCCGTTCTTGGGTATATTCTGGAGGCGCCGTATGGGTGTTAAAATCGGAAAGAATGTTAAATTGGGGCAATATACCGAAGATGATGAATTTATTGAGATTGGCGAGAACACCTTCATGGCTCGGGAAACTGTTTTAACAGGTCATATGATAGATCATGAGACCATTACATTAACTCACACCATTATTGGGAAGAATTGCATTTTAAATTTTGCTACCGGAGGTTCGGGTGCGAATGTGGGGGATAATTCGATTCTAGAACCTATCACTGCCATCTTTAAGGGACAGATCTTTCGGGGGAATGCAATTTATAAAGGGATTCCCGCGAAAAAAGTAGGAGTGTATTCCGATTTATCTCCAGAGACTATTGCAGAAATGAAACAAGCAATTCGCAAAATTGATAAAAAGGATTTCATCAAAGATAAAAATGCACCAATTGTTATAAATACAATAAAATTATTCTTTTTAAAAATGCTGGTTATCATCGGGGCCTGCTCATTTGCATTCCTCTTCCTATATCTATACTATTTATTCTTTAAATCATTCTATATTCCAGGAAGCCATCTGTTTAATATTCTGCTTTTAACGCTTGTTCCAATCTTTTTTATGATCGTCATGGGTGCCTTTGTAGTTGGTTCTGCAATAGTTATTAAAATACTTCTAATCTACTATAATAGAAAAGCAGACATTCCCGAGGGGACCTATGAGGTGAATGACCCCCGCATGAAGATATTTAAAATTAAATATCTACTCCGCCTGTTTGGATTAAGGATTTTTCGCGGTACACCATTTAAAATCGCAGACACATTTCTATTACGATTTTGGGGCGGTATTGTGATAGGGAAATATGTAAAATTAGATGTAGCCATCATAGATCCACAATATCTAGAGATTGGCGATTATAGTCAACTAACTGCTCGTACGCGTGTCCATACCCATGATATAAGCAACGGAGAAGTCTATATTAAAAAAGTTAAAATTGGGAAGAATGTTCTGATTGGCGGTTTTTCACATATCAAGCCCGGTGTTGAAATTGCAGATAATTCCTTTGGAGGAATTGCTGCTTGGTTCAGAAAAAATCAAAAGTGCAAACGGCGTGCTTTATATCTCGGAAAACCTGTTGCCGAATTTCCCATTGAATTAGTCAATAAAGCTGTCCGAGCAAAGGAACGTTATATAGATTGAAACAATCTATTGAAATGTTTTAAAATTTTAAATTTGGATAATTGAATGATTAATGCAGAAAACAACGAATTCCAGTAAAAACCATAGGAATCCCCAATTCATTGGC
>CAYGYC010000380.1:0-4557 GCA_964353755.1 uncultured archaeon
TTAGGTACTCAGTGGTTTCTTCACTCAGAGCCGCCAATTCAAAAAGGCTTTGAATTGGCGGCTCTGAGTGAAGAAACCACTGAGTACCTAAAATCCAAGATGCCGCCCGCGGTTTCACTTGCCAATCCAATAGATTTAATTGGTGATGCTGATACCGAACGATATGAACTAGCTCTGAATAAAATTTTAGAAGATCCAAATGTAGATCTGGTTATTGTAATTATTCTTTTATCGCTCTCGTTTGTCGAAAGTAATATCATCGATGTTATAAACGACGCTAAAGTCACTTATGGAAAACCGATCATTGTTACGACCGTTGGGGGTGATTTTACCCAAATGATGGTGCGAGCGATGGAGGAGAATCAAATTCCCACCTTTCCGAATCCACAAAGAACCGTTGATGCCGTAAAAGCTTTAATGTTTTATGCTCACTTTTGTGAGCATAAAGGCGTATGCGAATTTCCCGAGTAGGAACATTAAAAATGCAGGCAATTTCGCATTTTTTGGTTGGAATTATCATCCAAATGGTGCTGGTACAGGTTTTTGCACCGTTTGGAGTATGTATTGGAGTAATTTTAGTAATTTTTTTGGCTTTTTTTTCTCATTTTCTGATAGATAGTATAGCTAGAATCACGTACCATTTGAAGGATCCTCAGTGGCATGATAAATTTTGGATTAGTTACCACATCATAATAATTACGCTCGCAGGGATCGTTCTTGTTTATTTTTGGAATCCTTATTGGTGGAGTATGGGAATTGCTACTTTAGTGGATATATATGACTGGATGTTTATTCGCGGTATTCGAAAAATCAGAAATAATCCCCTCTGGTTACAAAAATACGAAATCCATCCCTTCATCGATAAATTCCGCAATAAATTCTTTAATTGGCTCCCCGACTGGAATGCCAAGCGATTTGGCGTCGTGCCAGAAGCTATATTAATTGCCATCTTAATCATAATTATTTATTTTGTCTAATTGCGAAATCTAGCAAAAATGGTTACAATCATGAAAATCCGCGCATATTACACAATTATTGTCTTTATTATTATAGCTTCGTTGGACAATGCAGCGCTGGCATTAATTCCTGCCATAATACCCAGTATAGCGGTTGGAGTCCATGTCCCTCCGGAAATGACAGGAATTATCTCATTTGCTGTGGCGGTGGTTACCTTTGTCACGGCAGTGACGAGTTTTCTGTGGGGTTATTGGGGGGATAAATATAAACGGAAAAGGCTCCTTATATATGGAACGATTATTTGGGTTATTTTCATTTTCCTCACATCATTCGCTCAAAATTTTGCCCAACTCTTTATTTTCCAATTGCTAGCAGGCGTTGGATTAGGCTGTATCGCATCCGTCGGGTTTTCCGTCATCGTAGACTTTGTTTCGCCCCGACGGCGTGGCTTGATTTTGTCCTTATGGGGTATGTCGCAGGGAATTGGGAGCGCGACTGGCTATATTCTAGCGGTAGTGTGTAACGTGCAATTCGGTTGGAACTCCGCTTTTTTAATTCTCAGCGGTATCACGACAGGATTCATTGTGGCTTATTTCTTTACCACAGAACCAGAACGAGGGGCTACCGAGGAAGAATTACAGGTCTTATTTAAGTCAGATAAAAGCTACGAATATCGGATTAGAAAGGATGATTTGCGGTATATTTTGAAAATTCAGACTAATAGGTATTTAATATTGCAGGGTTTATGCGCCCAAGTGGGATGGGGAGGAATACAGCTTCTACCAACGGTATTAATTTTTAAATTATTAGCCATGGGAGTGCCTGATGACCCTGCTCATGTCATTGGACCGTTGATTGCAGGCATGTTTCAGATAGGGGGTGTATTTTCGATCCTCTTTGGATGGCTGGGAGATAAATACGCACAAAAGACACTCAGGGCGCGATCTCTGATTAGCGCACTCGGAAGTTTTATCGGAGTTCCGCTCTTAATTGCTATGGTTCTCATCCCATTTCAACTCACCGGGGTTCCCAACACGAATGATATGGGAATTATTTTAAGATATGTAACGCAATTACTTCTCACCAATCCACTCTTTTTATTGGCGTTTCTCTTAGCATTATTTGCTGCCGTATTTTCTTCTGCAGACTCTCCCAATTTCTTTGCACTTGTGGGGGACGTAAACTTGCCAGAGCATCGCGGAACTATGTTTGGCTTTTCGAATTTTATTTCAGGCATAGGGAGATCAGCGGGACTTGTCGTTTTGCCTGGATTACAATTGTGGTTAACTGGCTATTGGCATCTACCTCTGGACTTATCTTGGCTGTGGGCATTTATTTTCACACTGTTCTTTTTCATTCCAACGGGAATCTGCTATGCCCTTTCCGCACGATCCGCCCCCCATGATATTGTGAGGGTGAGAGAAATCCTAGCTAAACGTGCCGAAGCTGGAGTGGAGAAGAATGCGATAAATCAATGAATATAATAAATAAGAACCATTTAGGAAGTAAATTGAATGGAAGCTTGGTTATTTGGTTTGATTTTTATTGGATCAATAGGAGCTATTTCGATTTTACTACTTTTTAAATGTCATCCCGGCTTTGCAATCGCCTTTTTCTTTCATGGCGCGATATTGATGGCGGTGAGTATCTGGGAATCGCCCATTTGGAATCCAGGTGATGCGTTTAATTGTACTGGGAGCTGGGATTGGCACTGGGGATTCTGGGGATTAACCCAGATGTTCCTAATTCCGTCAGCACTCTTAACAATGTTTGTTTATGCGCAAAGTCGTGAGGCGAATTATAAAATGTTCGGGAAAAAATATAGTAAGGAAGCAGTCACGTTTCTGGGGCTCGTAATTGGGAATTACATGACTTTTGGAGTGCTTGAAGATTTCGGCTGTTATGTGATTTGGGGACTCGATAAGTTCTATGCCTATGCCCCTCTTTTTCATGGGGAGAATTTCTTTCTCGGAGTGATTCCGTATTTATATTTGATGGCAATCCCTGGAATAATCCTACAGACGATAGCACTATTATACTCTCGAAGGTTCAGGAAAGATAAAACTTAGTTTTAAGTCGGTTCTGGAGAAAAAAACTTAATTTTTTAAAATTTATTCAAGAGAGTATCTATGATTTCAAAAAGCCTTTGTAGGTCGAATAAAAAGTAGTCGAAGGTAACTTGTCAGATGAATAGTGAGATATTAGAGAAATATTATGTGGCAGGAAAAATATTGGCACTGGCTTTAGAGAAAGGAAAGGAGAGAGTAAAGCCGGGAGTGAAATTAATTGAAATTACCCAATTTATTGAGGATGAAATGATTCGCAACAAAGGGTTTTCCCCTGCTTTTCCCTTGAATATAGGAATAAATGAAATAACAGCGCATTACGCTTGCCCTCTGGGTGATCTTACCACTATACCTAACGAGGGGCTTATCAAATTAGATGCGGGGGTGCAAATTGACGGATATGCGACGGATATGGCAGTCAGCGTCCAGGTTGGAACTGATAAGTACCAGCCACTTTTATGTGCGGCGGAGGCAGGACTTGAAACGGCCATTAAAACCATTAAAGAAGGTATAACAGTCCGCGAGGTCGGTATTGCCGTCGAAAAAACGATCCGGGGCTATGGCGTCCAACCAATCAGTAATCTTTCCGGACATCTCATGACCCAGTATCAGTTACATGCCGGCGTTTCTGTTCCAAGCGTGAAGGTAGAAGATCCAAGCACGAATTACCGATTCAGGGTAGGGGATATCTTTGCCTTAGAACCCTTCGCTACAGCTGTTACGGCGGCGGGTTATGTCAAAGATGGAAAAAATATATACATTCATTCGTTAATAAAACGAAAAAATCAAAATCTTCCCACCCAATTTGCCCGCCTAATTAATAAAATTTGGGGGGAACGGCGATCCCTTCCCTTTTCTTTTAGGTGGTATGAGCCCATTCCTCAAACCATTCTTACTAATTTATTTGGGCAGAAAATATTGCGCGGTTACCCCGTTCTCATTGAAGCCAGCAATTGTCCTGTTGCACAAGCCGAAAAAACGATCCTCGTTCAACAAAATAGGTGTGAAATTATTACGGAAGAATAAGATTATTTAAATCCAACATCACTTATAAGATAAGTGATTATAATGATCATAATCCTCCCTTATGTAAGAAAGCAGATGGAAAAAAGAGGTATCGATGAATTAGATGTTATTGAGACCGTAAAAAGTTGTGAGATAATTTTTGAGCAAATAAATGAAAGATTTGGGGTAAAGAAATACAGTAAATTGCCCTTAGGGTTTAAAAGCTTGATTGTTGTATGGTATGTTAATAAAAATGGTGAGGAGGAAGTTATTACAACATATTGGAGACGAGATAGGAAATGAGTAAAATAATTTGTAAGAAATGTGGTATTGAAGCCAAGGAGATAATTTTAGATAGTTATGAATATGAAACAGGAATACCATTACGCAATGTACATACATATGAATGCCCTAAATGCAAGGAATTCATTTTTACAGAAGAGCAAGTTGATGAGATGGAAAAAAGAACTGATATAATAAAATCAGAAATATTGACATTCAAAAGAAAGGTAACCATATCTGGAAGATC
>CAYGYC010000381.1:0-4547 GCA_964353755.1 uncultured archaeon
TTGAAAGAGGAGAAGCCCCGCGGCAACAGGGATTAAATAATTTCCCGCACTTTGAACCGGGATGGCAATTACAGCTTTCTCTTTTTGGAAGGCCATATTGGCGACTAAAGTGCCCAATATAGTTCCCGCAATGAGAATTAAATACCCCATCAGCAAGATAAACACATTTCCCTGATTAATCCCAAGCATTCCAATTTGCGCAAAACCGGCGCCACAGCCAAAAATAAGACCGGAAATCGCAGCTAGGACTTTCCCCGTACCAAAATTTGAAAATTTATAGAAAATCAACCCCCCAATAATCGCAATCCAAAAGGGAGAATAAAAAATAAGCACATGTGCCAAAAAATTTGGTTCTGACAGCGTTACATTAACTGGAGAAAGCTGCCCTAAACCTAAAAATATCAGGCCGACTATAATTACAGTAAAGCCCGTATATTCGATCATACCCAACGGTTCTTTCAACATTCGACTTCCCATATATGCGAGAAGAATCAACCCATCGGCAATAAGAAGTTGAGTAAAACCAATTCCGACCCAATTTTGCGAGAGGATATAAGGGATCCCTCCTACCGTTCCAATCAGAATCCCAATTAGCCAGGTCCGGTTCTTCAACATCGGTTTAATTGAATTAATGCTGGACAGCTTAATTTGGGATAAATCCTGCACGCCTTTCTTTTGAAGTACCGCTCCAATAGTGAACATCAGCCCTGCCAGCAGCCCACAGGTCACTCCGAGGATCGTTTCAACTAACCCCATCTCAACACCACCTCTAAATTTACTGAACCGCTTCCTCCTTTTTAACAGATTCTAGGGCAGGCTTTTCCAATTCTGCCTGTATTCGGGAGAGTAGAAACACCCCACACATAATAAAAATGACTGAGAGCCATAAAGCAAATGCATATTTAAAGGTCTGTTGGAATAAAACCAGCCCTGCAAAAACGGGAATCAGATAATTACCGGACGCTTGAAGTGGAATAACCATAATCGCTTTTCCTTTTTGAAAGGCAATATTAACGACGAGGGTACCAATAGCATTTCCCGCTAATAATATCGCATATCCAATACCCGCAACCAGTAAATTCCATTCTGCGAGGCCAAGTGTCCCAATTTGAGAGGAGCAAGCCCCAATTCCAAACCAAATTCCGGAATTGATGGCTAAATTTTTCGCCGACCCCCAATTTGTGATTCTATAAATAACTAAGCCAGCAGCTATTAATCCTCCAAATATCGTGTAAAAAATGGCGGTGTTGATAAAGAAAGTCGGAGATGAACTTGTAACGTTAACACCACTTAGCTGAGCTAGACCTAATAAAACAGTCCCAACTAAAATGCAGGAAATCCCCGACCATTCCCATTTCCCCAGCCGCTCATGCAGTATTCTTATCGCACTATACGCCAATAGAATTAAGCCCGTGGCTAACAGGAGCTGCGCGTACGCGATTCCGATGAAATACTGCGATGCAATATAGGGTCCTCCGCCCACAGTCCCAATTAATACACCAATCACCCAGACCTTATTCTTAATCATCGGCGTCATTGTTTTAATATCGGTCATTTTAATTTCCGGCAGGTCTTGCACTGCCTTTTTTTGCAGGATCACACCTATCGTAAACATCGCCGCCGCTAAAATCGCTAATAAGATCCCAAAAATCGTATCTGTTATTGTTTGCATTAATCTTAACACTCCTACTGGAATTTAAAATTTGAAACGGTATATGGTATTTTAAAAAAGATAAAGTATTTTTGGATTTCTATTTAAAATAATTTTAATTAATCTATAATAAGTTAAATTATGAATGTGAGAAATTGACCGAAACCATTGATTATATAATCTGTATTATATTGACTATTGTGGGTGCTTTTATAAATAATTTTGGGGTGGTCTTGCAGAAACGGCAAGTAAATATCAAAGCTCCTCCAGATAAAGAAAAGAAAATTATGGATCTTGGTCAATTTCTCAAAGATCCCATATGGGATTTGGGAATTTTGATGCAAACCATATTATATCTGCCTTTTTTGCTTTTTGCGTATGAATTCGGGGGGATTACTCTAGTCCAGCCACTTTCCAGTGTAGGCCTTATCTTCCTCGTGTTAGGCTTAATTCTCCTGTTGAATGAACGATTAAAAAATAAAATTGAATACCTTGGATTGGGTATTCTGGTATTTGGGGTGATTTGTATCGCGCTTGGGGGTATTATTGGTAATATTACCATTAATATTTTTTTGGCAAATCTGTCCAATTTTTGGATATTATTTGCGATTATGTTGGCTTTAAGCGGTATTTCTGTGGTTATGATTATCAAAAATAAAGCCCGTTTTCCATTCTTTGGAATTTTGCTCGGTAATATTTATTCGATGGTGAGCATCTCGATGCAATGGTTCCAATTAGGGATTGCCGAGTTTGCTCATCAACTAGGGTTATTAATTCTTATGATTGGTGTCATGGGGGCAATTCTCGGGACTGTTTTCGGAATAATAACAGCTCAAGAGGCATATAAGCGCGGACAAGCCATATGGGTAGTGCCTTTTATGCAAATTACAATTACTATTTTTCCGATTCTCGCAGGCTTACTTGTTTTTCAGCAAAACATCACCAATCTCGCCTTCTTCTGGGTAGGCGTCGGATCTATAATCGTTGGGGGTTCCCTGCTTGCCAGATTTGAGGTTTAATTTAAATCCTAAGTCTGAGAATAAAATTTTTATACAGTACAGTATAGGAGTCTTCACACAGTATAATAGGAGTAAAATGGAATGAAAGAAATTGGTCGAAATATACTCTATAAAATTGAGGGGAATAAATTACTCATGGAAGTCGATTTGAATCCCAAGGAAAGGCCGAAATCGAAAAGCGGCAAAAGCTTAATTATTGCAAGTTCTCATGGGAATAAGCGCCTGATCGAAGATCAAAATATCTTTATCGGCTTAAACATCTACGAGCGTATTACAGAAGAGAAAGAGCAACCCGAACAGGAATAATCCTCTAAACTTCTTATTTTTTTAAATTACAACACCAGAAGGATAAAAAACGACAGAATCACTTGTCTATTACATCATAACGGCTGTCTTCTTAGTATTTGGTCTGATAACTTTTATTTCCTTATTTTTTAAAACCGCAGGCTATGGGCGACATGCAAAAAAAGGGATCGATTATAGAATCGCCTGGCCAATTATGGAAGCGGTTCCTGCAATATTTTTTGTTTTTTTCTATTTTATTGGAGACCGTTTGACGAGTTCAGTCCCAATTCTTTTCATGATATTATTTTTGGTTCATTATATTCATCGGGCTTTCATTTTTCCATTTTTGACGCGGGGCAAAGAACAAATTCCGTTGAGCATTCTAGCCACTGCGGTCGTATTTAACTCCGTTAATGGGTATCTTCATGGGCGTTGGTTCTTCACCTTAGGTCCAGAATATTCAACCAATTGGTTTTACAGCCCACAATTCATAATTGGGCTTGTAATATTCTTCACAGGTATGGCTATCAATCTCCATTCTGACCATATATTACGGAATTTAAGAAAGCCAGGTGAAACTGAATACAAGATCCCCTATGGAGGCATTTTTAGGTGGGTTTCGTGCGGTAACTATTTTGGTGAAGTCGTGGAATGGATTGGCTGGGCGGTTTTAACGTGGTCCCTTCCCGGGCTAATTTTTGCGTTATGGGTGATGGCCAACCTTGTGCCTCGCGCTCGGTCTCATCATAAATGGTACCATGAAAAATTTCCCGATTATCCCCCTGAGCGAAAAGCCATATTTCCTTTCTTATTTTGAAATGATTTTGGGTTAAACAACAAAGGCAACGCCTAAGAAGTTCAAGGTATAAAAAAAGAAGAGGGTTAAATAAAACACGAGAAGGATGATGAGCGTAAGGGTCAAGAGATAACTCGCGGTAAGCATTAAAAATCCATCCGAAGTTGGTTGGCGCACCTGGTCCGAGATAGAACGCCCGCCTAGATACAGCCCAAATAGTTTAAACGGTAGATACATTAATAGCGTCAATGCAAAAAGCAGGATGTAGCGGTTTAAGGTCCCGATGATATAATTTTGAATCGCCATAAGCGAGCCTGCCCGAGTGAAAATAAAATTAACGATGTCTTCGAGCAAGGGGGTATACAGGAAAAAGATTATGGGAATGAATATCAGCAGAAATAGAATTTGGGGGAGATAAGACCGTTTAACCGAATTGTCTAGAGGCATTTTTGAAATCTTCAGATTAACCGAAAAACCGATAATGCGGCGTAGAAGCCCCTTTTGCATCTTTAATTTGAAGGAAATTAGAAATATAATTGCGAGTATGGTAAAAATAAGGAGGAACATTTCAATATACGGGATAAGGTTTGCGATGGTTTCATGTTTGCCATAGATATAATCCTGGACATAGAAATTTGTAAAGAGGAAAAATGATACAAGCGCTGATATTACCCCTGAAATGAGTCCAAACAACAGAATAAAATGAACTTTTAAGGCTAAATTCGTGGATTTAATGGCTGAAACCCGAGAGGGGTGTTCATCCGGCAGGAAAATCACCTTCGCTTTATACGCACGG